>JACZTW010000044.1 GCA_022573485.1 Planctomycetota bacterium | reverse complement strand
TCGCGGGTCGCCTTCTCGACGAGATAGGAACTGCTCGCGATCGTCTCCAGGCACCCGCGCTGACCACACCGACATCGCACACCGCCCGGCGCAACGACGAGGTGCCCGAGTTCGCCGGCGTTGCCGAAATGCCCGTGCAGAAGTTCACCGCCAACAATCACTCCCCCACCGACACCGGTTCCAAGAGTCAACATACAGATGTGTTGCGCGCCTCGACCGGCGCCCAGCCAGAACTCGCCGTAGGTCGCGGCGTTTGCATCGTTGGTCATGGCCACCGGCCTGCCGGTAAGATCGGCGATGCGATCGCGCAGGGGCACATGCTCCCAGCCGGGCAAGTTTGCTGATTTGATGACCACTGCCAGATCCGCGCTCAGCGGCCCGGGCGATCCAAGCCCCACGCCCAGCACCGCGTCCATGTTGCAGCCGGCCCGCTCACACACTTCGCGGGCGGCCTGATGCAATCGACCGATGACGTGCTCCGGCCCCTGCGCAGCCTGCGTCTCAACCGCCGCCTCAGACCGCAAGCTACCGTCGCGGTCGATCAGTACGGCTTTGATGAACGTGCCTCCCAAATCAAGCCCAATGACAAGTTCGTCAATCATCAATAACCGCGCTCATGAACAAAAGACGATCCCCGCGTAGCCCACGGCGTCGGCCACCGGCTCGGGCAGCATGCCTTTGAGTGTATCCTGGCTGGTGAGGTGTTCGAGCAATACGGCTTGTCGTGCCCCAAGCGCTTGGCACACCGCGATCGTCGCTGCAATTGCTCCGCCGCCGCAGGCATTACGATTTTGCGCGGTTTCGGACACGATTCCTTCGGCGTCCATCGCCAGGATCCGATCGATCATACTGCGATCGTTCACATTCTTGGCCCAATCAAGCCCCTCCTGACCCGCACCCTGCGAGGTCATCCCATAGCTCGGACCGTAATGGGTCAGATCCGACGTGCCCACAATGATCACGCGAACGCCCGCCGCCGCGATCTTGCGCCCGATCGCCCCGCCGATACGTGCCGACATCTCGGACGGCGGAACCATGACGGGAAGTATCTTTGCGTTCGGAAATAGGCGCTGAATAAACGGCACTTGTACTTCGAGCGAATGTTCCGCATGGTGCGCCTCTCGGTCCCTGCCGATTTCACTTTCATCCTCCGCGATCAAATCGGCCAGAGTCTCATCGACGGCGATTTCACCAAGCGGCGTTTCCCACGCGCCTCGGTCGTACAGCGCCGCGCGCCGGCTTCGGACGGAGTGAACCGCCCCGATCAAAACCACCGTTTCGGGATCGGTTCGATCTGCCAGCGCTTTGAGGACGTGCCCCGTGATCCGGCCACTGCACACCCAACCTGCGTGCGGGACAATCGCTCCGTGCAGCGCGGCATCGGGTGCCGGCGAGTCAATCTGCGCCGGGATGCACTCGTCCAATTGGTCCACGCACTCGCTGCGAGACGCCGGGTAAAATCGCCCGGCAACAATGCTCTTTCGCACTTGAATCGTCCTGCCCTGCCTCAAATTCTCGCTGGCAACAAATATGCGCTCAATGCCATATACATTGTATGCCCTCACGCGCGTTCCACAAATCATCTGCCCGCCTGCTGGACGTAAACGCCTCCAGCGGGTAAATTAGTTATAGCAAAGGCAATTCAGACACTGACACGTCCCGATCCGGGCATATTGCAAGAGGGCAAGTGCATGAAAGCCAAAACAGTTGCGAATGCGGGATTCACGCTCTCGATCTACTTGGGATTGGCGATCGCGGTTGCGCCTGCTGCCCCGCCGCAGCCCGTATCCAATGAAGAAATTACGGGGATGATCGCTGCGACCGGGGATGCGGAGGAGTACAAGAACGCCGCCGTTGTGTATGTCCTCGACGAGACGGACGTCTACGTCAAAAAGAGCGGACTGGCCACCACGGAGAGTTGCCAAGTGTTCAAGATTCTGACCGACGCCGGAGTGCGCAGCAACTCCGTTTACCGTCGGCAGTTCGACCCCGCCACGAACAACATCACCGTCAAGTCCATTCGCATCCATCGCCAGGACGGAACAATTCAGGATGTGGATGTCTCCGGGATGATCACGCAGCCTGCACGGCAGGGCATCATTTTCTGGGGCAATCAGCAGTATGCTCTGTCGCTGCCCCGGCTGGCGATCGGCGATGCGGTCGAACTGCGCGTCAGCCGCACCGGCTACAACGTCGCCTATCTGGCCAGTGCGGATGGCGCCGGCGACACGGTCCTGTCCGCCGCCGGGAAGCCGCTGCGCCCGCCCATGCCCGGACATTGGTATGACACCGTGCAGTTTCAAGCGGGCCATCCGATCTTGAAAAAGCGATATTCCGTGCACATGCCTAAGGATATGCCACTGCAGTATGAAGTCTACAATGGCTCATTGCAGTCGTCCCTGTGGTTCGACCGCGACCACAATGTGTACACTTGGACCGCCGAAGACCTTCCGGCATTCAAAGGCGAGCCGCACATGGTCGCCCGCAGCGACGTCGCCACCAAGGTTGTGATGGCGACGGTGGGGAGCTGGGAGGCCAAGTCACGCTGGTTCTACGAAGCCAACGAAAGCCAGTTCCAACCGAACGACGAAATCCGGGCCAAAGTTGAAGAATTGACCGCAGGATTGCCGAATGAGGAAGCGAAGATCGCTGCGCTCAATTCCTGGGTAGCGGACAATTGTCGATACGTCGGCACCACGCGGGGCCAGCACGAAGGCTTCACATTGCATAAGAGCCTGGAGACCTTCCGTGATCGCGGCGGTGTGTGCAAAGACAAGGCAGGCATGTTGGTCACCATGCTGCGAGTCCTCGGCCACGAAGCCTTTGCGGCCATGACTATGGCGGGTTCGCGCGTGGAGCAGATCCCCGCTGATCAATTCAACCACAGCGTCACGGTCATGCGTAACGCCGACGGCACGTTTCGGCTGCTCGATCCGACGTGGGCGCCGCTCAGCCGGGAAACGTGGTCATCCCGCGAAGCACTACAGGGAATCGTCTATGGAACACCTGAAGGCCAGGATCTGGCTCTTTCCCCCTATTTCGCCCCAGACCAAAACACTCTGACCTGCCGCAGCCGAGGCGAAATCACTGCCGATGGCACGCTCAAGACTTCGATCCACATGGCGATGAAGGGCTATCCGTGTACTTACCTGCGCCGGGAATTGGCCCCACACACCCCATCGGGGCGGCAGTCTGTCGTCCGAGACGCTCTGCGAATAGCGCCAAATGCGCTGATCGAGCAGCTTACCTTCACCGACCCGTACGATTACTCCAGCGATTCTCGGCTGGACACGATGATCCAGGCCGAAGATTACGTGGCCGGCGATCGTCATGTGCGGATGTTCCATCTGCCACTGCTGGCCCATCCGCTATCGAGCTTCCTCTTTCCCGATGCGTTCTATTCCGTCGATGCCAAGGAGCGGCAGTTCGGCTTCCGCCTGCGGGCCACGCGGCTGATTCGATACAAGGAAACCCTGCGCCTGCCGGATGGCTGGTCGGTGGAGTCTGTACCCGATTCCGTCGAGCTCGACTCGCCCGCCGCCGCGTTGTCGTTTGAAGCGCGTGTGGAAGGGGGATTCTTGACCTACGAGTTCGAGCTGACGCTCAAGAAGCACATCGTTCCGCCGGAAGATTACGCGGAATTCAAGAAGACGCTCGATTCAATGAATCAACTCTCAAAGGAATGGGTCGTGTGTACCGTTGACCGATCCGCCGTAACACACGCCGATGTTCGTTAAGCGAAGGTGGTCCATGCATCAGAATCCTATTGCCAGGCGCTCTCTGCCTTATTTCATTGCATTGCTCGTACCCGCAGCACTCGCCACCGCCCAGACGACCGTGCCCGGCGGCGATGTGGATACGGCGCGCTTTCCCGAAGCCGGCGCGGTAATCCTGAGTTGGGATCAAGACTGGACGCTGCTCGACGATGGCCGGGTCCGTCGCCGGGAACACAAGCTCATCCAACTGCTCGAGCGCCGCGCCATCCGCGCGGTGGCTGATCCGCGCATTGACTTCTGCGACGGTCGCGAGCAGATCACCATCCATAGAGCTCAAACTATTCTGCCCGGCGGCAAGACCGTCGCGGTGCCGGAATACTCTTTCAATTTTGCCGCAGCCAACGACGTCGCGGGCTGGCCCGAATACGCATGTTGGCGGCAGCAGGTCGTGTCCTTCAGCGCAATCGAACCCGGCGTCGTGCTCGAACTTGATTACGAGGTCATCACCAACAAGAAAGAGACGCCCTGGCTCACCGTTGACTTGAAACTGGACCATGCGTTCCCTGTTCTGTCTCGCGCCGTCTCCGTCACTCTGCCCAAGGATGTAACGCTCCACCATCGCAGCGACAATACTCCGGGAACGACTTCTCCGACGACAACATCTCTCGATGACGGCACGACGAAGTACGCCTGGGCGTTCGCTAATCTGCCCGCTGATCCTGGCGAGCCGCAATCTCTGCCCTGGCCCGGGCGCAGCCCCCGTTTGCGCTTCACTACTTGCCCGCGGGCGAAGGTATGGGTCTCGGAGCTGCTCGTCAGCGTCGAGAACGCCGTCCAGCCCAGCGGCGCCGTGCAGGCGTTCGCCGAGAAAGTCGTCGGCGACGAGCCCGACCCCGCCGAGAAAGCGCGTCTGCTGTCGAAGAAACTGCGCGATGCATTCAACTTCGTAGCCTCATTGAAGACGGTTCGCACGCTGCAATGCCGCTCCGTGGCGCAGGTGTTCGATACGAACTACGGCAGCCCGCTGGAATCCGCCGCACTGCTGGTGGCCATGCTGCGCGCGGTCCACGTCAAAGCCACGACGGAAGTGGCCGTCGACACTGCAATGTGGGATGCAGACGTGCCGACCGATGCCGGGTTCGCCGGTATCGTCGTCGTCATTGATGTGCCCGACGGGCCAATGTACGTCCACCCGCAACACGGCGAGTTTCTCAACCCGGGCCACTGGGGAGGCCATACGCTGCTCAGCCTCGACACCGCGGAAGACCTACGCGCCACACTTGTTCTCGCGCGCGGGCAGAACGAAAAAAGCCGGTTGAACATCGCAGGCCAACTCACCGTCGGCCCGGACGGCCAGGTGAATGGCGAACTGCGTGTGCACCTCACCGGCGGATTCTACGATCCCCTCCGACTCCGCAAGACCGACAAGCAGAAAGCACTGCTCGAGGGTCTCGTCGGCCGTCTCCTTGCCGACTTCAAGATCACCAAGCACTCCATCACGACATTGTCCGACGATTCTCTCAAAGCGACCGTGGAAGTGGCTGCCGAGAAACTGTCGAAGGTCGGGGATCATTTCGTATTGCAGTTTGGCGAGGGGCCTCTGTTCTTGACGAGCGGATTTCCGCTGCCTATCGGTGGAGACGAGCGAAAGACATCTGTCCGAACACGCGGTGCTTTGATTGAGAACATTGATTTGATCCTCGAACTCCCGCAAGATTGGCCCGCACCCACCGGTGATACGAAGCTGGTTCGGGAAAGCGGCGATTGGGGCGTCGTGGTGCAGGAACGCATCGCCAGCGGGCACACCATTCGTTTCCGAAGAACGATCGACATCCCGACGGACACATTGAAACCGGCCGACTTCGCCGACCTGCGACAGGCAATCAATACGCTCCGAACGATCCGACATACGCACCTGTTGATCGCTCCAAAGCCGTGATCAAGCACGCGTCACCGTTGGAATCATGCGATTCGCGATTTCGGATGCCCTTCCGATCCGAAACCACGCTTACGTCCAAACGTCTGCTAAACGGCAAGCCGTCGGTTGGCACTCACGAACTGACTTCGTCGTTTGGCAGATGATTCCCCTCCAAGAGGAGATCTCCGAGGCGCATCAGCAATGCGCTCCCGCCGATCTTGGCGGTCACCTCCGGCACGGCTTGCCTCTTCGCGATCTTCGAGAAGTCAATCCTATATCAGCGCTTGGAATAGTACGGCATTCGCGAACGCGGATTCAATTCAGACCCAACTCATTCTTGATGCCGTGTAACGCAGTGATGCAGTTGCCGATGTGCTCTTCAACTGTGATGCCGAGAAGCTCCGCTCCGTTGATGATGTCCTCTCGCTTGACGGCGGCAGCGAACGACTTTTGCTTCATCTTCTTCTTCACGCTGGAGACTTTCATGCCCTCGAGTTTGTCCGGCCTGACGAGTGCGACCGCCACGAGGAAGCCGGCCAACTCGTCAACGGCGAAGAGCGCCTTCCGCATGGGTGTGTCGCGCGGGTATTCATCCAGGTTCCACTCGGCATGCGAGAGGATACAGCCGATGATTTCCTCATCCACGCCGCGGTCGCGAAGGACCTTCGCGCCCTCGCGCGTGTGGTCCGGCGGCTCGGGCCAGCGTTCGTAATCAAAGTCGTGAATGAGCCCGACGAGACCCCAAGTGTCAACATCACCGCCGAGCAGCCCGGCGTAATGTCGCATCGCCGCCTCCACCGCCAAGGCGTGCTTGATGAGAGATTCGTTTGTGGTGTACTCGCTGAGCAGGGCCCATGCTTCATTTCGTGTCATTTGTACATCCCGACCATTAACGTTTGACTGGCGAACCAAACAAGGAGCCGCAGGCTTCCCTTCGGGTCTGAGCCTCAGGGTCGAAGACAGCCTGCGCGAGGCGATCAATCATGACGAGAGTCTAACTTCCAACGCGGAGTCCATCCAGTCGGGCGAGGACGGATTCGCGAGCGCTATTGGAAGCCCAAGCGGATCGAACTACAATACGCCGATGAGCTTCATGACCCATCTCGAATCCGCGATCGACGGTACGAAACTACCCGCCGACCAAGTACAGACGATGCACAACGACCGGCCGCTGTGGGTGCGTTACGACCTGGAGGCGGTTCGTAAGGCCGTCAAGCCGGCCGACTTCGCCGCGCGTCCGCCGACGCTGTGGCGCTATCGCGAGCTTTTGCCGATTCGCGGCGAGGACTCGATCGTCACGCTCGGCGAAGGGGTCACGCCCATTCTGCCAGTTTCCAACCTCGGTGCCGAACTCGGCCTGGAGGATCTGTGGATCAAGGACGAATCGCAACTGCCCACCTCGTCGTTCAAGAGCCGCGGCATGGCTCTGGCGGTCAGCATGGCTCGGCAGTTCGGGCTCAAGCGACTGGTCACGCCGACAGCCGGCAATGCCGGCGGGGCGTTGGCGGCCTATGGCGCCCGCGCGGGCATGGAAGTCTACATCTTCATGCCTGCCGATACGCCGACGTCTATCCAGCGCGAGTGCGTTCAGGCCGGCGCGAAGGTCTATCTGGTCGACGGTCTGATCGGCGACTGTGGGCGGATCGCACGCGAAGGCATCGAGCCGATGGGCTGGTTCGACATGGCCACGCTGAAGGAGCCGTATCGCATCGAGGGTAAAAAGACGATGGGCCTGGAACTCGCCGAGCAGTTGGGATGGGAGCTGCCTGATGTCATTCTCTACCCGACCGGCGGCGGCACGGGTTTGATCGGCATGTGGAAGGCGTTCGGCGAACTCCGCGAGTTGGGCTGGCTTCAATCGGAGACCCTGCCGCGGATGATCGCGGTCCAGAGCGACGGCTGCGCACCGATTGTGCGGGCGTTTGAAGCCGGGCAGCGCTTCGCCGAGCCCTGGCCTGATCCAGTCACCACCGCCTGGGGCGTGCGCGTGCCTTCCGCGATTGGTGACTTCATGATGCTGGACGCGCTGCGCGAATCAAATGGTGATGCCGTGGCTGTTCCGGAAGACGCCATCGCACCGATGATGATGCAGGCGTCGGCGTTGGAAGGCATCCCGTTTTGCCCGGAAGCGGCCGCCTGCATCGTCGCGGCAAAGACGATGGCCAAAGACGGCAGGATCGAACCGCATCAGCGCACCGTCATCTTCAACACGTGCTCGGCGATGAAGTACCAGGACGGCGCCGCGATGGATCTACCCACGCTGGCCGGCGATGCACCTGTAGACTATACGAGACTGTAGTGCGCGGCGCGGCCAAACTCCACGTTCTCCGGAGACGCAGAATCAACCAAGAAACGCAGAGGCAGAGTCGCGGGCCTACAGACCCAGGAACCCGAATCCCGCGCCGGTCAGGAAGAAAAAGAAAAAGAAAAACAGGTTGAAAGCAAGATCAAAGATGCTTGTATCCATGCAACACCTCACAATGAGTCTTCAAATACAACGGACATCACAGCCCATACGTGGCCGGAGCCTACCCGTTCTTCGACTCAAAGTCATTCATAAAAGCAACCAAATCTTCAACAGCGCGACGCGGACAGGCATTATAGATAGACGCCCGCAAGCCGCCCACGTTGCGGTGCCCCTTGAGCCCGCTCAAACCGGCGGCCTCCGCTGCTGAGACGAACCGGGCGTCGAGTTCTTCAGTAGGCAGGCGCCAAGTGACGTTCATCAACGATCGCGACCCCGGCTCGGCGTGCCCGCGGAAGAAGTCGCTGCCGTCGATCGCGTCGTACAGCAGACTGGCCTTCGAACGATTCGCTTCCTCCATCGCCTCCAAACCACCCTGCGACTTGATCCATTTGAACACCAGGCCCATGAGATACACGCCCCACGTGTTCGGCGTGTTGTACAGCGACTTGCTCTTCGCGTGAATCTTGTAGTTTAGATACGTGGGTAGAGAGTCGCGGGGACGGGACAATAGATCGTCACGCACGATGACCAGAGCAAGACCTGACGGCCCAAGGTTCTTCTGGGCGCCGGCGTAAATCACGGCGTACTTATCGATCGCCAACGGTCGGGACAGAATATCGCTGGAAGCATCGACCACAAGGAGTTCATCCGCGCCCGCCGGCTCAGCCGGCCATTGCGTGCCGAAGATCGTGTTATTCGACGTAAAGTGAACGTACGCCGGGCTCTTCGACAGCTTGATTTCGGCTGCCTGAGGGATGCGGTTGTGGTTCTCTGCTTTCGTATCCGCCGCAATGTGGACTTCGCCGACCTTCTTGGCTTCCTTGACGGCCTTCTCGCTCCACACGCCGGTGACGATGTAATCCGCAGTCTGATTCGGGCCGAGCAGGTTCATTGGCACCATCGAGAACTGCAACGTGGCCCCGCCTTGGAGAAACAGCACGTGGAAGTCGGCCGGCAGGTTCAGCAACTCTCGCAGGTCCGCCTCGGCCTCCTCGAT
The DNA here is from genome assembly GCA_022573485.1 of Planctomycetota bacterium. Classification (GTDB taxonomy): domain Bacteria; phylum Planctomycetota; class Phycisphaerae; order UBA1845; family CAIVHJ01; genus JACZTW01. Next base: position 6,869 of record JACZTW010000044.1, on the reverse strand, counting down.
GATCGCCGAGAATTGTTTGGAACGATGGGAAATCTCCATAATCCCCATGCCCAAATCGCCAAGCGAAAGCATGTTCTCACATGCCTCCTCAAGAACGGGCACCGGCAGCACCGCCGGCCCGGCACTGAAGTTGTGAATTCGCTTGGTCGCCATAGGTCAGACTCCTTCCCTCCTTCAAGTGTCACTGGGCAGTCGGCATCACTTGGCTGCCGTCAGCGTGATCCCCAGAATGTTCTCGTCGGACTTCGCGATGCGCGTGAGCACATCAGACGATGGCTCGCTATCCAGCCGAATTTGTGCATACGCGCCTTCTTCCCCCTCGCAAATGACGTTCTCCATTTCGCGCACGTTGATGCCCGCTCGAGACAACTCACCGAGCACGTTGGCCAGCACGCCGGGCCGGTTGCGGTGCCGCACTACCAGCACGCCCTTGGGATTCGTCCCCACGCTGAGGTTCACACAGTTACGCACGTTGCCCGTGGCGCTGTACTCCTTGACGACCTCGAATGCCTCATCAGCAACCGCGTCCTGAGCTTGATCGGTCGATGCGCCGATGTGGTGCGTGCCATACACGATGCCGTCCAGCTTGACGATCGAGTCTTTGAAAACCGTGTCGTGGGCGTCCGGCTCGTTGGGGAATACGTCCAAAGCGACCCGCAGGCCCTTCTCGCGTATGGCTTGGGCCAGTGCCTCATGGTCCACTACCTCGGCGCGGGCGGTGTTGACGAAGTAAGCACCGGGCTTCATTGCGGCGAAGAACGCTTCACCGATAAGCTTGTTCGTATCGGCATTGGCGGCGAGATGCACTGAAACAATGTCGCTGCAGGCCGCCACGTCCTCCGGCGTTTCCACACGCACGATGCCCAATCCGGACGCCGCTTTTGGCGTCAGCGATCGGCTCCAGCCGACCACGTTCATTTCAAAAGCCAAGGCCCGTAGAACCACACGTTCGCCGATGCGCCCGACGCCCACGATGCCCAGAGTTCGGCCTTTCAGGCCCAGCGCCTTGGAGTACTCCTTCTTGGCCCACTTGCCCGCGCGCAGATCAGCCACGTTGTCCGGGATCCGCCGATCCAGAGCGAGGATCAGGCCCAAGGTCAACTCGGCAACGGCCGTTGCGTTTCGGCCAGGACAGTTGGCCACCATCACGCTGGCTGCCGAGGCAGCCCGGACGTCAATCGAGTTATAACCCGCGCCAACCCGCACGATCAGGCTCAATTGCCGATTGGCCCGGATCGCCTCTGCGGTTACTTTGGTTCCGCGAACCATCAAAACACGGCAATCCGATTCTGCCAGAGCACGAACCAGTGCCTCGCCCGCCAGATCAGGGGAGCAGACCACATCACAGCCCAGACCGCGCAGTCTGTCGAGTCCCGCCTGGCTGATTCTGTCTGCTACCAGAATCTTCATCCGTCAACCCTCCACAACTGAACCCCGCGGGATCATTTCAGCAGTACCACTCTGGTAGACAGCACCAATTCATGATTGCGAATGCGCTCCAGCGTCTCCGCCGGCGGCTCGCTTTCCAAGTGAATCTGGGCGCAGCAGGTCTTGGCGCCGGCCAGAACCGAATTGCGAGTCTCTTGAACATTGACGTTGGCCTTGTTCAACTCGCCACAAACGAACGCCAGCACGCCGGGCTTGTTATAATGACGCAAGATCAGCACGTGGCTGTCGATATCGCCCTTTTCCAGGTTCACGCAATTCGGCACATCGCCCGAATCCACGTAGGCCCTCACAATGCGAACTACTTCGTCAGCCACGGCCGTCTGCGCTTGCTCGGTAGACGCGCCGATGTGGTGCGTGCCGTAGAGCCCCTTGAAGGTGGCCACGGGGTCGGTGAATTCGCCCTTGGCAGTGGATGGCTCCTGTTCGTAGACGTCCAAACCGGCTCCGGCGATCCACCCTTCACTGAGCGCCCTGGCTAGGGCTTGTTCGTCGATCACTTCGCCTCGCGAGGTGTTGATCAAGTGAGCGCTGGGCTTCATCAGCCGCAAGTTCGATTCATCAATCAAGTGCCGCGTCCCCTCAGCCAAAGGAACGTGCAGCGTCACCCAATCGCTCTGCTTCAAGAGATCATGAAGCGAAACTTTCTCCAGCCCATAGCGTTCCTCAAGTTCGGGATGGCTGACGACATCGTAGTACAGCACGCGCATCTCGAACGCCGCCGCCCGCGCGACCACTTCCTTGCCCACCATGCCCAGCCCCACGACACCCAGCGTGCTGCCCTTCAGGCCGCGGGCCTTGGAGTATTCCGCTTTGTTCCACGTGCCTTCGCGCAGGTCGTTGACGTTATGAGCGATCCGACGGTCCAAAGACAGCATCAGACCGAACACCAACTCCGCTACGGCAACCGAGTTCATGCCCGGGCAATTGGCCACGTAAACGCCCCGGGCCGAGGCGGTCTCCACGTCGATGGTGTTGAAGCCCGAACCGGCCCGAATGATCAAGCTCAGCTCGCTTCCAGCCTCGATCATCGGCTTCTCAACGCGGGTCGAGCGCACTACCAGAATGTCTGGCTCGTGCTCTTTGATGGCTGCGATCAGCGACTCCCCGGACAATTGCGGATCGAGGGCCACCTCACAGCCCAACTGCTGCATCTTATCGATGCCGGTCTTCTCAAATTTGTCGGCAATGAGAACTTTCATCGTACTTTTCCCGATTCCTCCCATACCGCGACCTCAGCACCGGCAGTATATCACAGAATCCCGCAATGTAGTACTGCGTCACGTCCCGGCGCAACGGCAAGGCACCTCGGGCGCGCGGGCATTGTCAGCAAGAGAACTACCCCGTTCTGGCTTGCCGTTTAGCAGACTCCCCAACCAGATTGCGTCCCAACCGCAACTACACTGGCAATACCAGATTCAGCAAACCCCCGATACAACAATCCGGAACTTCCGCCCCCACAGTGAGTCTAAATAACCGCACCAACAAAACCGCCTCCCGTAAGAACCCCGGCCACTTGGTGCGTGTATATAATGAGCAGGAGACCAGTCGGCAACCCGGTGTGGGAGCCGCACCCCTCAAATGTCTGCCAGAAAGGACAATCACGTTTCCCAGTCTATTCCAAGGAGAACGTCATGCGTAGCCAGAGGATTTTGCAGTGCATAGCTTCGATAGTGGCCTTGGCGGCCGGTGTGGCGAAGGCCGAGATGCCCGCCGGTGCGGCTTCGCCGGGTGCGGCCGGGCAGGGGGAGCTGCCGATCCGCAAGGTCGTGCTGTTCAGCAGCGGCGTGGGTTATTTTGAACACACCGGGCGGGTCACCGACGATGCGACCATCGAACTGCGGTTCAAGACCAACCAAATCAACGATCTCCTCAAATCGCTGGTGCTGGAGGACATGGACGGCGGGCGGGTCGGCACGGTGGTCTATCCGTCGCAGGATCCGATCGCCAAAACGCTGCGCAGCTTCCAAGTGGACATTTCCGCCAATCCCTCGCTCGGAGAATTACTGAACCAGCTTCGCGGCGCGAACGTCTCCGTCGAAGTCCACGGCCGACAGTTGGAAGGGACCATCCTCGGCGTCGAGCAAAAGAAAACGATCGTCGGCAAGGACAACACGATCACGGTGTGGGTGCTCAACTTGATCTCCGGCGGCAGTATTCGATCCGTGAGCCTTGAGGACGTGCAGAACCTCGAATTGCAGGACGAAGAACTGCAAGCGGAACTCGCCCGGGCCCTCGCGGCACTGGCCCAGGCCCGCGACCAAGACAAAAAGCCCGTAACCATCGAATTCACCGGCCAGGGCGAGCGCCGCGTGCGGCTGGCCTACGTGGTCGAGACGCCGATTTGGAAAACCAGCTACCGCCTGATCATGCCCCCCAGCGACGGCGCCCCCGCCAAGCTCCAGGGCTGGGCCATCATCGAGAACCAGACCGACAGCGACTGGAAAAACATCCAACTCTCCCTCGTCAGCGGCCGACCAATCTCGTTCGTGCAGAACCTCTATCAACCGCTGTACATCCCTCGACCCACCGTTCAGCCGCAACTCTACGCCAGCCTGACCCCACAAACCTACGAAGCCGGTATCGACTGGGACAAGCTGGGCACAGTCGCGTTGCCCTTCACGCCGGCGACGACGATGTGGACGGAAGCGCACTCAGCGAGACTCGAGTCGATGCTCATTCCAGGTGTTCCAAGCGAGATACGCCTTCAGAAAGGTTGGGCTGCCGGCGTACCTCCCATCATGAATCCGTTGGATGCGACCGCGAGCGTGGCAGCGGCTGCCGCCGCGGGCGACATTGGCGAATTGTTCCAGTATGTCGTCGGAGATGTTTCGCTTCCTCGTCACAAGTCAGCCATGATTCCGATTGTGACCGACGACATCGAAGTGACGCGCGTCAGCATTTACAATCAGAGCGTCTTGGCCAAGCACCCGCTCAACGGGGCCCGAATGAAGAACACCACCGGCAAGCATTTGCTGCACGGGCCGATCACCGTATTCGATGACCACGCCTACGCAGGCGACGCTCGGATCGACAACCTGCCGCCCGACCAGGAGCGTCTGCTGAGCTACGCCATCGATTTGCAGGTGCGGGTTGACGCGACGAAGAACGAGACCACGCACACGATCCAAACCGTTAAGATCGCCAAGGGCGTGATGCAGATCTTTCGCAAATATGTACACGAGCAAGAGTACTTGATCAAAAACGAATCCGATCGGGACAAGATCATCCTCGTTGAGCACCATCTCCGACCCGGCTGGGAACTGGTGGACAGCCCCAAGCCGATCGAGACCACCGAGACGCTCTACCGCTTCGAGAACATTGTCTCGGCGGGCGAAACCTCGAAGCTGGCGGTCAAGCAAGAGAAAGTCCAGGCAGAATCGATCAGGCTGCTGAACAACGATGTCGGCTCTTGGCTGATCTTCACCCAGACCAACGCAATCCCGGAAAAGGTCCGCGTCGCGCTCAGCAAGGCCATCGCCCTCAAGAACAAAGCGGACGACACTCAGCGCGAGGTTCGAGACACGAAGTCTAGGATCGCAAGCATCACGAGCGAACAAAGCCGCATTCGCTCCAACATGGGCGCGGTCAGGCAAAACTCCGATTACTACAATCGCTTGATGAAGAAGCTCGACGACCAAGAGTCCCAAATCGAGCAACTTCAGGCCGTACTGGCGGAGCTGGAAGAAACCTACCAGCAGCAGCGAAAGGCCTTCGAGGATTATCTCTCGGAACTCGAAGTTGGATAAGGCCAGGTGCTGGGCGTGCCGCTGGTCTGCCTACGGCGGATCGGCCACTGCCGAGAGCATAGCGCTACACGCAACGTCTGCTAAACGACGAAGTCACTTCGTTGGCGCCGGCCGCAGGCTTGCCGTTTAGCAGACTCAGGCCGGAAAGGAATCGCTCCCATACGGAGCGGTCGGCGTCCCCCACGGAGGTCAACTATTGCGACAGTGATCTAGATCAAATGCACCACCAACCCGCTGCGCAATTTCGGCTCGAACCACGTCGATTTGGGCGGCATGATCTGGCCCGCGTCGGCGATGGCCATCAACTGCTCGATCGAGGTGGCGTACATCGAAAACGCTACGCCGGTCCCGGCTTTGTCCACCGCTTCAGCGAGCGCATCCGTTCCACGAATGCCGCCCACGAACTTGATTCGCGGGTCCGTTCGGATGTCCGTAATCCCCAGGATCGGTGCCATGAAGTGCTCGTGCAGAATACTGCAATCGAGTAACTTCACAGGGTCGCTTTCGTCCACAATCTGCTGCTTGGCCACTAGTTCATACCATTTACCATCCAGATAGATGCAAAATCGCCTCGGCTCTCCGGGGACCGGCGAGGCAGACTCACCGACCTCGAAACGCTCCGCTGCCAGCTTCAGAACCTCGTCAGGCGAGTGGCCGTTCAAGTTCGTGACCACCCGGTTGTAGGCTCGGATCTTCATTTGAGAGGCAGGAAAGAGCGCCGACAGGAAGGAGTTGTATTCTTCTCGTCCGGTGTGTTGATCGTTTGCGGAGCGGAGTTGATCGCGAGCCCGGGCGGCGCTGGCGCTGCGGTGGTGGCCATCGGCGATGTACGCACAGGGCACCTCCGCGAATGCTGTAACGACGCGATCCACATCGGCAATCCGCCAAACCTCGTGCCGCACACCTGTCTCGCTGTCACAGGCCAGCAGCGGCGGCGCTTCGACCACGCCGGCCAGAAGCTCGTCGATCGCCGGAGCATCCTTATATGCCACCAGCACCGGCCCCGGCTGAGCGCCAAGCGCCAGCATGTGCCGCGTGCGGTCGTCTTCCTTGTCACGGCGCGTCAATTCGTGCTTCTTGATCAGGCCGCTTTCGTACTCGTCGATGCTGCAACCCGCCAGCAGACCCACTTGTGCCTGTCCATCGACAGTCATTCGGTAGGCATACAATGACGGCCCGTCCTCCCGCACCATCTGGCCGCTCGATATCAGCATCTGAAGGTTCTCGCCCGCCTTTTCGTAAACGGCGTTGCTGTATGGGTCCGTACCTTTCGGCAGGTCGATCTCGGAACGGACGACATGCAGAAACGAAGTCGGGTTGCCCTCAGCAAGCCGCCTTGCCTCCGTCGTATCGACGACGTCATACGGCACGCTGGCGACTGTTGCAGCGCTGTCCGGCGTGGATCGCAAGGCTTTGAATGGGCGGATTACCATCGTTAAGTCTTTCCAGCTATTGATGTTGTGTTGACAACGCCCCAGCTTATAACGCGGGCGACCGGGTTGGTCAATTGGTGCGCGGCGGCTGGCGAGACAAGCCGATTTTGCCCAGGGCGGCTTCTTGCCCGCCGGCGTTCGGGAGCACGACGGGGTCCGTGTGGGTCTCGGAGAACCAGGGCGACAACTGGCAGTGCTTGTCCTCGAACTTGCCGCCGGTATACTGCGCCCGCTTCGATCG
>JACZTW010000043.1 GCA_022573485.1 Planctomycetota bacterium | reverse complement strand
CTGTTAAGCCAAAGTCTTGACCGAAGTCCGCTGGCCTGCCACGGCCGCCGCAGCCGCCGGCAGCGTAGATGTTAGCCCCGCGGGGGCCTGATGAAAATAGCCCAGTTCCGGCGCGCCGGGACTGGGATGGAGGAGCGCTATTGAACCAATGAGTCCCGTAGGGACGACTGAAGTGATGTCGTCGAGCGTTTCTGTGGTCGAACGCTTCAGCCGTCCCTACGGGACTGAATCCTGGTCCTGGACTTGGAACCCAGCGATGAATCGCTGGGCTATTGTCGAATGTCCCTACGGGACAACCTGGCTCAGGACGGGCCGTAGTATGTTTCGGTGCTCAGGTCGGTGCGGCTGCGGACGGCTTGGGCGATGGCGTCTACTTGATCGTTCGTCAGGCGCTTGGCGTAGTGCTCGGCGGGGTTGCGGGCGATGGTGTAGACCTGCACCAGCTTGATTCGGCCGCCCTGGTTGGTGATGTCGTTTAAGCGCTCGCAGAATGCTTCGATCTCGGCGGGTGGGGGTGGCTCATTGTGGACTTGCATGAATAGGGCCTGGATCACGATGGGGCGGAGCTTCGCGGTCTGTAATATGTTGTCCAGCACGTGGGAGAGCGGGAAGTTCGGGCGGTTTACCAACTGGTAATACTCTTCCGTGCCGGCGTCGAGCTTGGCCCAGATTTCGCCGTCGCTGGCGTCCATGATCTCAAGTGCCTGTTGCACCTTCGGCTTGGTCAAGTAGCAGGCGTCGGTGATGAGGACGATCTTCGTCCCGTCGAGGTTGTATTTGCGCTTCAGTTCGGCTGTTCGCTGCACGACTTCGAGGAATTGTGGACACGTCGTGGGTTCGCCGTCGCCCGAAAAGGCAATGTCGCGGAGGTGGCGGAGTTCGGCCGGCACCGATCCGAAATGCAGATCATCGTACAGCGTCCCCGCGACCGCCAGGCTGAGCATGTGGTCCAATTCCAGGCCGAGTATCTCCAGATCGACTTTCTGCACCTTACTCGGCGTCGCGCGGTCTACCTGGCAGTAAATACAATCGAAGTTGCAAGCCTTGTCCGGATTGAGGTTGATACCGATCGACAGGCCTTGGCTGCGCCGGGAGATCACCGGGTACACATAGAGATTGGACTTCCAGTCCCTGCTGTGGTCGGTGAACATGCGTTGGCCGTGGGCAGCCTTCACTGTGTCGCCCCCGTGGTGAGAATCGACTCCAGGTATTCTTTGCAGGCGGCCAGATCAGCCAGAGGGCGCGTGGTGTCGGCCCGGCGCACGACCAGCGGCCCCCGATATCCCGCGGCATCGAGCTGTGCAAGATAGGCCGGCAGGCTCAAATGTCCGGCGCCGAGATTGGTTTCCCGGCCGGGCTGGGCGGACGTGCCGCGTTCGGCGTCGCGCGCGAAGGCGAGTGCGATGTCGTCAGCATACGTCTCGATCGGCGCCAAGGGATCAATGCCGCCGATGAGCAACTCTGCCGGATCGTAGGCCACTTTCAAATGCGGGCACGACACATCACGCAACAACTGCTGCAACGCATCCGGTGCATCGACGGCCGTCTCGATCGCGAAGAAGCAATTGAGCAGGTCGGCGTGATCGGCGACGGCCCGCACGGCGGACATGACGAGTTCATATTCTTGGACATCGGCCGTTCGGAACTTGCCGAGCGGGGCGCTGACCGTCGGCACGTTCAATTCACGGGCCAATTCCAGCACGCGGCGCGTACGATCGATGCAATAGTCCGTTCTGGAAGCGTCGAGGAACCGCGAGCCGCCGAAATCTACGCGTAGAGCGATGATTTGCAGGCCCAGGCCCTCGGCGAATCGTCGCAAGTGTCGTCGGCCTGATTCATCGAGTTGGCCGGGAGAGATGGGGCCTTGCAAGGCGCCGATCTGCACGCACCGAAAGCCAATCTCGGAGGCAGCGCGCAGTGCCTCTTTCGGCGGAGCGCCGAAGTCGTCGAGGCAAACTGCGAGTCGCGGATCAGTGCGAGTCATAATCCGCCATCATAGCGGAATTAGAGCGCGCCCGCCTCCGCCTTGTCGGCACCGGCCATTTGGCTCAGCGTGCCGATTAACGTCGGCCCACCGATCAGGAAAGGAACGAGGAACGCCGGATAGTCCGCCAGAAATGACGAGACGGTCTGGTACAGCACCGGGATATACTGAGGCACAATGCCGTTCAGGCCGGACACCAGCAGGAGTGAACCCACAAACGCGGTAACGAAAATGGCCATCTCACGAAACATGACGTATGCGAGGGCTGTACCGCCCGCGAAACCGAAAGCCGCGACGGCCCAATCCACGGCGATGGGCAGTTGGAGGTTTTCGAACGTGGACAAGTAACCGGAGAAAACGAACGCACCGACCATCCCGCCCAGAACGGCGACGGAATAGCGAGTCGAGAAACAAGCCGCTGCCGCGAAGATCAAACCGATCACGGCTCCAACGATCAGTCGGGGGAGCTGCGAGTCGAAGAACAACTGCCCAACAATCATCCCGACCAAGAGCGCCGTGAAGGGTACGGCGAGCTTGTGAACCTGCCAGCCCATGAACATCAACACCAGGCCCAGCACCACCAACGGAAAGCCCCACACAGGATCCGCGTCTCTCAACAGAGCAATCCAATTGTCAATATGCACGCGCATTGGTTCACCTCAGCACAGGACTTTGCGTTCCGATACCGCGCGGGCCGCCCGGGGGCGGCAGCCGCCTGTTAGCTCTTCGGTTTCTCGGCTGTGGTAGCTGAGGATGATTGTTGGGTCATTCTGAACTGGATCAGCATGCTCAGAACCAGGGTGGTAGAGATAAATGCAAGGGTCGCATTGGGATGCAGCGAAAGACGTTCGGTCCAGCCGCCCGGCGCGAAGGCGTCCGCGAAGGTCGCCAGGCTCAAATTGAAGAGCACGGTTCCGATCACCGCGCAGGACAGAATCAAGGACCACCGCGTCAGCAGGACCCCGACGGCGAATCCGCCGATCATGCACAGCGTCGAGAGCACGGCTGTATTCCGTGTGAGCTGCGGCTGAATTTCGCGGAGGTGCTGATAAAAACCATCCAGGTAGGCCAGCAGGCGGGGATTCAACACAGTTTCCTGCTGCTCCGCCGAGGGCAGCGCGTACTCGAAGTCGCCCGGCTCCGTGAGAACGGGCTCGGCTTTGTACTCGATAAACGCCGGCCAAATGGAGTCCTGGCCGTAGACGAAGAGCCCGATGCTGCTGGCCAGCAGGCCGACACCTACTCCGACCCACAGGCGGTGTGAGTAATAGCCCAATGAAGCCAGTGCGAGCAAGCCCGCCAAGCCGCCCAGAATCGGCGCAATCCCAAACGTTCGGGCGGCGATGACGCCGATCGCGAAACCGAGCCCGCCGAGGATCGCGCTCAGAATGCCTCTGGCGTAGTGAGCGCCGTAGATTCCACAGAACAGGCCGGCGGCGAGCAAAGCCACGCCGGTCATCGTCGCCCCGGGCATCAAATCGCGAGGAATCAACAATTCCACCGTTTGACCGGCCCGGTCCATGAAGGTGACGAACCATTGACTGAGGGATGTTTGTTCCATGGTGAGCGCTCCTTGGGCGGCACTAGGCCGGAATCAAAAACCGGCTCGGAAACACCGAGATGTCGATCCGCGGCTCGTGGGCATCGATTCTACCATGCCGGCGAAAGTTTTCAGCGAGGATTCGCAGCTTTTGGTCTGCTGAGTTTTCCTCCAGTTCTTCTCCGGGTGCCGAGCCCCACAGGATGCGGTTGCCGCCGGAGTCGGTGACCAGCTCGATGTGGGAACGGTACGGATCCTCTCTGCCTCCGTAATTATACACCGACACCGCAACGACCTGCCTGGCATAAGCCTGATCCAGGATCATCCCGGCCAATCGCAGACCCGCGGCGATGTCGTTTCCCGGCCAAGTCTCGCCCGGATCCGGGGCCGCGCTGCTCACGCCCTGAACCAACAGCCATTCCGGCTGGTAGCCATAGACGCCGGGCAGCCTGACACCGTATTCGTCCACCATGTAGAAATATTCGCCGTGCTGGACGAGCGCCTGCGGCTGGCGGTAGTCGCACTGGACACGGATCAGGCCCGGTTCGGCTTTGCTCACTCGTTTGACGGTCTCGACCCACGGGCAATCGGCCAAACGTCGGGCCACTTGTTCACAGAGCGTGCTATCGATCCAGTCTCGGCCGTAAAACTCGGCGAGTTCCTGCTCAACGAGGCCAGCCACGCCGGCGGGCGCGTCAATCAATTCAAACGACACATACTGCCGGTATTCCGGCTGCCGAAACTGTTCGGATTGGGCTTGGTCGAGGCCCCAGAGCGCGGCGCCAAACGCGGCGACTGCCACAGAGAGCTTGAGCAATTCGGTGAGGACGGGGCGTGTCCGTTGGAGCAGGTTGTTGGTCGCCACTTGAAAGGGGGTTCTTCTGCGTCCCCTGCGTGGGCCTCGTCCGAGCATGATGGCCTCCTGGAAGGGTTATCGGCAATTTGCTCAGGCCCGGGCCATGGCCATCTCGACAATGCGTTGGCAGAGTTGGTCGAAGCTGATGCCGACCCGCTCCGCCGCCTTGGGGAGCAGTGAGTGATCGGTGAACCCCGGAATCGTATTGACCTCCAGGACATACGGCCGGCCGCTCGCCTCGTCCACCATCCAATCGACGCGCGAGAAGTCCCTACAGCCCAGGGCGCGGTGCGCCTCGAGACTGAGCCTCTGGACCTCATTCAGCAGCGCCTCCGGCAGGTTCAAGTCGAACAGATACTCGGTCGTGTTTTCGATGTATTTCGCTTTGTAGTCATAGAACTCGCGCGGCGTGCGGATCTCACACACGGGAAGGGCGTCGTCGCCCAAAATGCTGACGGTCAACTCCGGGCCCTTGATGTATTCTTCAATCAAGCAACTGCCATACTTGCGGACGACGCGTTCCACGGCCGACTGAAACCCGAACGCATCCCGGGCGATCATCGTATCGACGCTGCTGCCTTGGTCCAGAGGCTTTATCACAGTCGGCAGTTTCCAGCAACTGACGGCTTGGTTGATTTGCGCGGCGTGAACGACTTTGTAGGCCGGCGTCGGAATGCCGCACTCTATAAATCGCTGCTTTGAGGCAGCCTTGTCCATGGCCAGACGCGAGGCCGCGGCGTTCGATCCGACATAGGGAATACGCCGCTCTTCAAGGATGGCTTGGAGCTGCCCGTCCTCACCGAATGCGCCGTGCAAGGCAATGAAAATGAGGTCGGCCGACCGGCCCAGCGCCGACAAGTCATCTGCCGAAATATCGCTCGTGGTGACGCGATGCCCGCAACGCCCCAGGGCCGATGCCACTGCCCGGCCGCTGTTGAGACTGACCTCTCGCTCTTCGCTGGGGCCGCCGAGCAGCACTGTGATGTCATGCGTCGAAATCGCCGGCAAGGCCGGTTGAGGCGGTCGAAGTTGCGCTGCGGTCGTCATGTTCACCCTCTGCTTCGGTCTTGAAACTCAAATCCGTCGAGTACGGTACCTCGGCGTTACCACACATCGACCTCCAACTCCAGATCCACGCCGTAACGATCGCGCACGCGGCTTTGGATGCGGTCGACCAGAGTCAGGATGTCGTTCGTGCGCGTATCGGGGTCGGTGACGATGAAGTTGGCGTGTTGCTCACAAACCGTAGCGCCGCCGCAGGATTCGCCTTTCAGTCCGGCACGATCGATCAACTGGCCGGCATAGTGTCCGACGGGGTTCTTGAACATGCACCCGGCGTTGTTGCGTGTGAACGGCTGCGTGCTCTTCTTGTATTCCCAGATTTCTCGATAATGGTCGCGGAGTTCGTCGCCATTGGCAAAACTCAACTCGAACGTCACGTCGATGACGATGACGTCAACGAAGTTGCTGCCGCGGTAACGGAACTGCATGTGGCTTCGATCCCATTCATGGAGCGAGCCGTCGGCTGCGATCACCGTGGCGGCGGCAACCATGTCGCCGATCTCGCCGTAGCGCCCGCCGGCGTTCATGCGCACCGCACCGCCCACCGTGCCGGGAATTCCCGCCATGCGTTCCAGCCCGGCCAGCCCTTCATTGACGGTTCGGCGTACGAGATCGGGCAGATCGACGGCGCTGTCGGCGCGAACCTTGTTATGATCGATGGTGACATGCCCAAAGTCGTCTTTGCCAAGCTGCATCACGATGCCGTCAAATCCTTCGTCGCGCACCAACACGTTGGCGCCGCCGCCGAGAACTTTCAACGGCAACTGAGCGTCCTGGGCCCGCTTGACGATTTCGCAGACTTCAGTGAGCGATGCGGGCGTGCAGAAATATCGTGCGGCGCCGCCCAGCCGATACCAAGTGCGGTCGGCGAGGCGGACGTTTTCCTCAACAATCGGCTCCAAGCCGTGATACCATTTCATCGGCTACCTTCCAGACGTCTCCCGCGCCCATGGTGATCACCAGATCGCCCCCACGGGCGTCTGCGGCGAGATACTCGGCGATGTCGTCAAGATTCGGAACGTATCGAGCCAGCCCGCCGCGGTGCGTGATGCGCTCCGCCAAGTCGTTGCCCGAGACCAATTGCCGATCGGACTCGGAATCCCGGACAAAATAAATATCCGGCACAATGACTTCGTCGGCCAACTCAAAGCTGTCGGCGAAGTCTTCGAGAAAGAAGCGTGTTCTTGATACTTGGTGCGGCTGAAACACCACGCGCAGGCGATCAGGTTGATACCTTTGCCGAACGGCCTCGAGTGAGGCCGTGATTTCCGTCGGGTGGTGTGCGTAGTCGTCGAGAATGTCGATGCCGCGGTAGCGGCCTCGGTACATCAGGCGGCGCTCGACGCCCTGGAAGCGCCCCAGCGCTTCAAGGATCACGTTGAGGTCACCGCCCAGTTGGTGCGTCAGCGCGCAGGCTGCCAACGCATTGTAGATGTTGTGCCGGCCGGGCATGGCCAGTGCCGTTCGGCCGATCGACTGCCCGCACCATTCGATGTCAAAACTCGGCAACCCGCTTTCGAGGTCCACGCGCGTGGCGCGCCATGTGGCGCGCGCGTCAAAACCGAAACTTTCAACGCGCCCCGTCGCCTGCTGGACGGCACGATGCGAAATCGGGTCGTCGTGGTTGAACAGCACCGTGCCGTGGCTCGGAACCAGCGCGGCGAAATCAGCAAACGCCGCCTCGATTTCCTCCAGATCTTCAAAGTAGTCCAGGTGGTCTTCTTCGATGTTCAGAATGGCGCCGTGTGTCGGCGCGAGGTGCAGGAACGAACGATCGTACTCGCAGGCCTCGACAATAAACGCGTCGCCGCTGCCGACGCCGGAGCCGCCGCCGAGCTGCGGCACACCCGCGCCGATGATGAACGACGGATCGAGCCCGGCTTCTCGGGCCACGAAGGCCGTGAGTGCCGTGGTCGTGCTCTTGCCGTGTGTGCCGGCGATGGCCACGCCGGTGGTACAGTGCATGATCTCGCCGAGGAGCGTCGCGTACTTCAGCATTGGCGTGCCCCGGGCCCGGGCGGCGAGCAGTTCAGGATTGTCCGCAGGGATCGCGGCGCTGGTGACCACCAAATGGACATCGTGCGGCACGTTCAAATGATCGTGTCCGATGCAGACGGTGGCGCCGCCAGCGCTGAGTTCCTGAAGAATCGGCGATTCGGCTTGATCCGAACCGCTGACGACGGCACCCAGTTTCATCAGCACGGACGCAGCGCCGCTCATTCCGCAGCCACCGATTCCAATCAAGTGAATTCGTTTACCCGAGAATTCAAAAGGCAGTTCGCGACGATCGGGGCGGAGGTTCGTTTGAATCACTTTCGGCATCCATTCCATTGAAAGTTGCGTTTGCGACGCACGCATAACATAACAAGTGTGCGTCCGCTTGTCGTGAATGATTTACGAACTACAGGCGAAATCGATGTCGGTCGTCGGGGGCTGGCTGCTCGAACGCATAGGTCGCCGAACTACTTACCCACTCTGACTATCGGCCGTCGGCTGTGATTCGCTAGACGCAAAGACATGTGAAATGTGTTCATTCATTGGCCGCGGCGGCCAGCTTCAACAAGTGTTCGGAGATGACCTGAGCCGCGTCAGTGACGCCGCTCTGCTTCGCCTTTTCGGCCATGCCGGCGAGCAAATCAGGCCGGCGCATCAGCGGCAGCAGTTCCGTTCGGAGCTGGGCTGCGTTTGCTGTGGCCGACTTGAGATCGGACACTCGAACGGCGGAGCCTTGCCGAACCAGCATCTCAGCATTGGCAGTCTGGTGATCGTCTTTGTGGAACGGGTAGGGCATGAGAACAGCCGGCGTGCTTGTCGCTGCCAGTTCCGCCAGGGTCACTGCTCCGGCACGGGCTAATGTCAAATCGGCTAGGCGCAGCGCGGCTGCCATTTCATGTGTGAACGGAACCACGCTGGCTTTGACACGAGCTGCCTCGTAGACATCTTTCAGACGCTTCACGTCAAGCTCGCCGCTGATATGAAGTATTTGCCATCCATCGAGTTGCGCCAGGTCCGAGGCCAAATCCATGACGGCTTCGTTGATGGTTCTCGCTCCTGAGCTGGCACCCGTGATCAAGAGCGTTTTCAGCGCTGGATCAAGCCCGAACAGTGCGTGTTCGGTACCAGGTCCGGGGTCGCGAAACTCCTTGCGAACCGGGCATCCAGTAGTGATCACGGTTGCCGATGCTGGAAAGCAGGCTGCCGTGCCGTCCCACTGGGCGTAGATGGCGCGGACCTGGCGTCCGAGGTAGCGGTTGGCCCGGCCGGGGATGGCATCGGGGTTGAGCAGGGCGGTCGGGATGTCACGTTTCAGGGCTGCTTTCACCGCGGGTCCGGAGCCGAATCCGCCGGCGCCGACGACGACAGCCGGCGATTCACGATTGAAGAGATCGGTGCATAGTTTCAGCGACTTCCGCCACGCCCGCAGGAATCGGAGCGCGGATCGCGGATTCAAGCCAAGCGGTTGGACCGGTTGAGTAGTAAACGGCACGTTCCATTTGCTCAGAATCTGCGCGTCGATCGGTCTTTCAGTGCAGAGGAACTCGAAACGCACGTCGGGGTGGTGATCGCGAAACCACTCGATGATGGCCAGGGCTGGATACAGGTGCCCACCGGTGCCACCGCCGGCGAAGACGATCGGCCCACGCTTGTCACGTTGATTTTGCCACGAAGACACCAAGACACCAAGATAAGAGAAGTTATTTCGTTGTTACTTGTCTCCGACGCAAACAGTCTGCAACAAACAGCTTTCGTGCGACATTGGCTGAAATCGTAGTGATGAGCACTTCTATCTCTTCTTTGTGTCTTGGTGCCTTTGTGGCTAGAAATTCGAGTTCTGGGGCTTCGACGAAGTCATTGGCTGATCGAATTCGCGCCGCGTGAAGATGCTCTGCTGACCGATGCGAGCAGCGCCAAGGAAACGGCGAAGAAGATCACTCCCGACCCGCCGGCGGAGACCAGCGGCAGGGAGATGCCTTTGGTCGGGACCGATACCGTGACGACGGCAATGTTCATCGCCGCCTGGAACCCGACCATGAGGGTCACGCCGAGGGCCAGCAGCTTGCCGAATGAATCCGGCGCGCTGACCATTACTCGCCAGCCCAGAACGACGAGGCAAACGAACATGGCCAGTACCGTCAGACCGCCGACCAGGCCCAACTCCTCGCAGATGATGGCGAAGATGAAATCAGTATGGGCTTCGGGGAGATACCCGTACTTCTGCATCCCGGCTCCCAGTCCGCGACCCCACCATCCGCCGGAGGCGATCGCGACCAGCGACTGCACGGCGTGGTACCCTTTGTCGAGCGGGTCGGCCCAGACGTTGCGGAAGCCCAGGAGCCGCTCGATGCGGTACGGTTCGATCCAAATCATGCCGGCGAAGGCAGCGAGTCCGGGAATGGCCAGCAGACCGGCATGCCAGAGGCGGGCGCCCGCTGCCAGGATCATCAGGCCCCCGACCAGCACGATCAATGCGGCGGTCCCCAAGTCTTCAATCACGATGAGTCCGGCAATGGTACCCAGGACCAGCACGGGGGGGATGATCCCGTGCCGGAACTGCTTCATCAACACGCGACGATGGGCCAGCCACGCGGCCAGAAAAACGATGATGCCGACCTTGGCGACTTCGGACGGTTGAAAACCGAGTCCGTACTCGCTCGGCCCGAACTGCAACCAGCGCCTCGCGCCACGACGCGCGTCCGCGAGGCCGGGCACAAGAGCGGCGACCAAGCAAACCAGCACGAGAACGAGGAGCAAGAAGGCCGGTTCTCGGTACCTGCGTTTGCCCTGGTTGGCCATGTCGTAGAGCAGGTCTCCGCTCAACGTCGGGCTTCGCCAGCGCAGACATCGATAGCCGATGCCGTAGGTGATCCACATCAGGGCGATCGCCAGCAGCGCGAATGCGATTTGCCGCGCGGCGATGGAATGGAGTGGGTCTTGCGGGAACAGGGGCCGGTCAAGAGTGCCGCGGGCTGAGAATACCATGACCACGCCGAGCAGGATCAGCGCGGTGGCCAACGAGAGAATCAGCCCGCCCAGCGATGCAGGCGCAGCGCCGACCGCCTCGTCCTTGGTGCCGAGGGCCACATTCGCGTCCTGGAGTATGCCGTGAGCTTGCGTCATCTCAATTTCAGTGTGGCCAGGGCGAAGGTTGCGAATACGGCAGCAACCAGCCAGAACCGGATTACTGTTTGCGTCTCGGTCCATCCGCTCAAGTGGAAGTGATGGTGAATCGGTGCGACCTTGAAAATCCGCTTTCCGCCCGAGAGCTTGAAGTACCCGACTTGCATCATGACCGAGGCAGCCTCAATCACAAAGATGCCGCCGACGATGAACAGCATCAATTCCTGCCGCGTCACAATGGCGACGTAGCCCATGAGTCCGCCGAGCGGCAACGATCCGGCATCGCCCATGAAAACGCGGGCGGGGTGACAGTTGTACCACAGGAAACCCAGGCAGGCGCCGAGCACACCGCCGCACAAAATAGCCAGTTCGCCGCTCTGCGGGACGTGGGGCAAGAGCAGGGTCGTCGCCCATTCTTGATCACCGACAATAAAGCTCAGAATCATGAAGAAAAAGCTGCACAAGGCCATGCAGCCGGCGGCCAATCCGTCCATGCCGTCGGTCAAGTTTACGGCGTTGGAGGTTCCCGTGATGACGAGCACGGCGATCAACATGAACGCGCCGAGCGTCAGCGTCAGACCTTGTTTGTAAAACGGCACCGCCAAGATGCGGTAGGTTTCCACATCTTCGCCAAGCCTGCCCATGACCGCGAAGTTGTGCTGCCCTTGGCGGTAGACGTAGTAGCCCATCAAAACACCCAGGCCGACCTGGAAGACCAGCTTTTCCCACGTGCGAATGCCGTCGCGCGATCCGCTGCGACGTGAGGCAGTGAGCTTCAACCAATCATCGACCGCGCCGAGCGTTCCCAACCAGACGAGGCACAGCACCGCAGCCGGCCAGACGTAGTAGTTGGTCAAGTCGCACAGCAGCAGCATGCAAGTCAGAATCGTGCCGACGATGAGGATGCCGCCCATCGTCGGCACGTTGGCCTTGTTGCTCATTAGTTCATTGAGTTTGTCGTGGTCGAATTCCGGCTGATCCCCCAATTTGCGGCGGACGAGAAACCGAATGGTCGCCGGCATGAACAGGAAGACCATGAAGAAGCCGAGCAGAACGGCGCATATGGCGCGGAACATGATATCCGTGTAGGCGTAGGGTTGATTCGTGGTGTTGAAGAGGTTCAGGATGTGGTAAATCACGTCAGGCGACGCCTCAAGTTTCAGGCCCGGCTAGTGCCCGGCAATGTGTTCAATCAGGCGCTCCAGGCGCAATGCCCGGGAGCCCTTCAGCAGCACGGTGTCCGTCGGCTTCAGCAGCGTGCCGATGCGGCTGGAGAGCTCATCGACGCTTCGGCTGGCATGGAGCACGAGTCGATCGGACCCGGCGCGGCGCGCGGAATCGCAAACAACGTCCGCAAACCGGCCGACCGTGAGCAGCACGTCGATGTTGCTGCGGGCGACCAGCCGGCCCAGTTCTTCGTGGTGCCCGCGGGCGTGTTCGCCGAGCTCGCGCATGTCGCCGACGATGGCCACGCGGCGCCCCGGCGTGTCCATCGAGCCGATGGTATCCATCGCAGCCTCCATGCTGGCGGGGTTGGCGTTGTAGCAATCGTTGATCACCGTGATGTTGCCGCGGCGCTGCATTTGGAGACGCATTTCCGGTAATTTGAAAGTGGCCAATCGCCGGATGATGTCCTCGCTGCTCATGCCCAGTCGCCGGGCGACGGCGAATGCCGCCAAAGCATTACCGGCGTTGTGCCGGCCCGGAATCGGCATGGTTACCGCGAAGCGCCCGTTGATCGAGAAAGAAATCGATGCGCCGTCTGAAACAACGTGCTCTATTCGCAGGTCGGCATGCGGATCCGTCCCGGTCGATACGACGGTGAAGCCGGACGAACTTCGCAGCCGGTCGCGCACGCGAGGCTGGTCGATGTTGACAACCGCCAAACCGCCGCGACGGATTCGATCAAGGAGCGACAGCTTCTCGGCAATCACGCCGTCAATGCTTTTCAAGCCCTCGAGGTGAACCGCGCCCACGGACGTGATGACGCCGATATCGGGGGCGATCAGCGAGGCAAGCTGCCCGATTTCACCGGGGTGGTTTGTTCCCACCTCGACGACCAGAAACTCATCGTCAGCCTCGCTCGAAAGCAGCGTGAGCGGCACGCCGATGTGATTGTTGTAGCTCTTATGTGCGCTGCGGCCTCGCTTTTGGGCAGACAGGACATGGCCGATCATTGCTTTTGTGGTGGTCTTGCCGTTGCTGCCGGTGACCGCGATGACATCGGCGGAGACTTGACGCCGATGATAGGCGCCGAGCCGGCCCAGGGCGGCGACGGTGTCGTCGACACTGATGGCGCGCGATTGGAAAACAGAATCCGCGAATCGCTCGGCACTTGATACGACGGCCCAGGAAGCGCCCTTCTCGAGCGCCTCACCGACATAATCGTGGCCGTCGAATCGTTGGCCCTTGATTGCGAAGAAAATGTCGCCCGCAGCGACCGTTCGCGAGTCGATCGACACGCCGGTTACGGTGCCGGGCGTGATCTCTGAAAGCGGCCGGCCGCTGATGGCGGTCAGTATTTCATCGAGTGTCAATGGTTTCATACTTCCGCCGCCGCCTCCGTCGCTGAGGCAGTGAAAAATGCCTCCACGGCTTCGATGTCGTCAAAGTGCAATCGTTCCGTTCCCACGATTTGGTAGTCTTCGTGGCCTTTGCCGGCGATGAGCACGACGTCGTTGCGTTCGGCGTTCTGGAGCGTTGCGTGGATGGCCCGGAGCCTGTCTTTTTCGATCGTGACTCGCTTGAGATTGCCGTCGAATCCGGTCAGCACGTCGTTGATGATCGCCATTGGGTCTTCGGTTCGCGGGTTGTCGCTGGTGACGACGACCCGATCGGCGTGCCGGGCGGCCACCGAGGCCATGCGTGGCCGTTTGCTCCTGTCTCGATCGCCGCCGCATCCAAAGACGCACCATAACTTCCCGCGGGTCAGCGGCCGAAGGGCAGTGAGGACGTTTTCCAGAGCGTCGTCTGTGTGTGCGTAATCCACGAAAACGGAGAACGGCTTTCCAGTCGGCTCGGCGCGCTGCAGTCGGCCGGGGATCGTGCGTACGCCGTCGAGCGCTCTGCGTATCGTTTCAAGGTCAACGCCGAGTGCCATTGCGGTCGCAGCCGCAGCCAGAGCATTGCTGATGTTGTGCCGGCCGATCAGCGGCAGGCACACGGAGCCTTGGCTTCCGGCTTTGTTTTTTAGCGTGAAACGACTGCCCTGGATATCACTGCGGATCGCGGCCGCCCGGACATCGGCCGGTTGTTCGATGCCGAAACTTACGACGCGCGCGTCGCAATCGGAAACGATTTCACGGCTTCGGACATCATCGGTGTTGATCACGGCGTGGCTCGTTGCCGGGAGATCGTCAAACAGCCGTTTCTTGGCGCGGAAGTAGCTGTCGGTGTTCTCGTGATAATCCAAGTGATCGCCGCTGAGGTTCGTGAACACCGCCGCCTCGAAAACGACTCCGTCGCTGCGATGTTGGTCGAGCGCATGGCTGGACACTTCCATAACGACGTATCGGGCGCCGTGTCGATGGGCTTCGACGAGGAATTGTACGAGTTGAATCGGGGGCGGCGTGGTCCAGGGCGCGTCGAGCTGCCGGCCGACGAGATCATACTCGATCGTGCCCAACAAAGCCGTCGTATGACCTGCTTCCCGCAATATGTTGTGAACCAAGTGGCCTGTTGTGCTCTTGCCGTTGGTGCCGGTGACTGCAATGACGTGGAGATCGCCGTTTGCTTGTAGCGCTGTGAGTCCGCTGTGGGCGGCTGCCAGTTTGGCCAACGTCTGCCGCGTATTGGCGACAACAATGTTGGGCACGCGCTCGTCGATTCTGCTTGGGTCGCTGAGCACGACGGCGCCGGCGCCGGAGTCGATCGCCTGCGCAATAAACCGATGGCCGTCATCGACCGTGCCATCGACGGCTACGAACAAGTCCTCTTTCTCCACGCGGCGCGAATCATCCGAAAGGTCGGTAACCCAGACGGAGTCGAGGGGCTTGGTGCAAGTGAATTCGACGTTGGCGTCCCTGAGAAGCTGAAGCAGGGGGCGGCGTGTGGGGGTTGGGGCCGATGGCATTGGAGTCGTCCTTGACCGTGCTTAAAGAAAGTCCATTAAGAAGGACGATTGTACCTCCTTACACGAGCGGTTCAATATCGACTCGCTGAAACCACCGTCAAAACAAACCGCGGCCCGGGGCCGCCACGCCACGCACGTCTTGCACCCCGGGCCACGCTGGGAACTTCGTTGATACGGACCTGTGAAATCAGCTACATGCTACGTTTACTCCGTTGCCGTCTTCATGGCCAACATTGCCACGCTGGATGGATCGCGATCGGGCGTAATATCCCAGTATGCGAGAGTCTTTTGAATAATCTCCCTGACCGCCGGGCCGGCGACGGTGCCGCCGTAGTACCCCAAACTGCGCTTCGGCTTTCGGATCATCACAAGCACCGACACGACCGGATCGTGCGCCGGTGCGGCGCCCAGGAACGAGCCGAGGAAGGCGTCCGGCTCATAGCCGCGTCGGTTGCGATAGGGCACTTGAGCCGTGCCGGTTTTGCCGAGTACTTGGTACTTCGCCAGCTTGATATCGTGCGGGCTTGCGTTGACCATTCGCACCAGCGCCTGCTTGGCGACGGCGTCGGCCACTTCCCGAGGAACGACCTGGCGGGCCGGGCCGGGCTGGTGGTCCGGCGTGGTTTGCTTCCCCGCCGAATCCAGCACCATCCGGACAAGCCGTGGCGGCCGGAGCGTGCCGCCGTTCACCAGCGCTGCAAAAGCCGTCGCCAACTGGATCGGGGTGACGGCCAGTTCCTGGCCGATCGGGATGGAAGTCTTGGAGTAGCTCGACCACTTGCGGAGGGGGGCCACGATGCCGGCACTCTCGCCGGGCAGGCTGATGCCGGTGCGGGAACCAAATCCGTAGGCGCGAACGTACTCGTAAAGCGCTTTGTTGCCCAGACGAGTTCCGATGTGTCCCATGCCGATGTTGCTGCTCTTGACCAAAACGTCCTCGAACGTGAGTTTGCCGTTGGCGTGCGTGTCGCGCATTCTGCGACTGCCGAAGAACCACACGCCGCTGCCGCAGTCCACGGTCTCATCGAGCCGCGCCACTCCTTCGCTGAGGGCGGCGGACATGATCAGTGGCTTGAAGCAACTCCCCGGTTCGACTGGATCCGTGAGGCAGCGATTGCGCTTGTGCGCGCTCGGGTATTCGCGGTGGTAGTTCGGGTTGAATGTTGGATAGCCGGCCATGGCGATGACATCGCCGTCGCGTGGCGACATCACGATGCCCACGGCGCTTTCCGCCTGGAATTGTGTGACGGCATGTTCCAACGCCTCTTCGACAAACCGCTGGACAACGAGGTCGATGGTCAAGACAAGATTGTCGCCGTGTGTCGGAGCGGTGCTGCTTTCGCTCTTTCTCCAGATTGGCCGCCGGCGCAGGTCGCACCATGCGTACTGCGCGGCCGGCTCGCCGGAGAGGAGGTCGTTGAATTGTAGTTCCAGTCC
>JACZTW010000299.1 GCA_022573485.1 Planctomycetota bacterium | reverse complement strand
CGTTTCCTGCGCCGGATGGGTTGGACAAAGAGCAAACGAAGCACTGGCACAAAGAGCACCGCTGGCATCCGAATCAACTGCGGCATACCAGCGGCACGAAAGTCCGTAAACAGTTCGGACTGGAGGCGGCACAGGTACACTTGGGCCACGCCAAGGCCAACACGACGGAAATTTACGCCGAACGCAATCTCGAATTGGCGCGTGAGATCGCACGGCAGATCGGTTAAACTTCTCATTCGGGTACGGTTGATCGCCGTCATGTGATGGAGTCGAGTCGGTCGTTTCACCTGGGCCGACTCCCTTCATCAGCCCGACGAAGACAGGTGAAGTATGGCTCAACCCCTCCGACTCCCTCCAGGCGAAACGGCGAATCTGAAACTGGTCAGAGTGTGCCGGGTGTGCGGCGGGCCGCTCGGCCCCAGAAACGAAATCGGCGTCTGCCAGCAGAAGCCCAAATGCAAGAAGATTGCCAAGAGGCTTCACGCTCGCCGGGTCGCGGCCGAGGCGAAATCGAAGCAAACGTACCGCAACTGTTTGGGCTGCGGTGACCAGCTCAGTTTGCGGAACACGACTGATTACTGCCAGATCAAGCCGGACTGCCAACATCAGTCAGAGCTTCAATACCAGCGCAATCGCCGCGCGAAGATGAGAGCCGAACGAGCCCCGGCTCCGGTGAAGCTCTGCAAGAACTGCGGCGACCCCGTCAGGTCGGACAACACGACGGGGTACTGCGTGGGGAAAGTCGCCTGCCGCAACCTGTACGCAGGGGTCCGTCGCCAAAGGCAGGCTGAGGCGAATGGGGAAGTCCGAGAGAAGCGGTTCTGTAGCGAGGAGGGGTGCGGCGCCGTCCTTGCGTACAACAACAGCACCGGCGTGTGTCAGAGCAATCCAGAGTGCAAACCGCATTCGCAAAGGTTATGGCAGCGGGAGAACAGCAAGAAAAAGGCAGAACTGCGAATCAAGACCGGCCGACAGCGGACCTGCGTCCGTTGCCTGGAACCGCTCCGTAAGGACGACATCACCGGCTACTGCATGACCAACGAGAAGTGCAGAAAAACCCACAACATGCTGTACCAGCGGATTCGCGCCGAGAGGCGGGCGAGGCCAACTTGCAAGGTCTGCAAGAAAACGCGGCTGCGCAAGGACAGCAAGTACCGCATCTGTGAGCTTACAGCGAAATGCCGACAGAAATTGAGGCAGCTAAAGAGCGAAGCGAACATGCGTGCGTACTATCGCGACCACGAAGAGAGCAAGCGCATGAGGAGAGACTACTACAAGAACAAGCGCGACGACATACGTGACTATCAGAACCGCCGAAAGCGTGAGCGTCACAAGCCCGTCGTCCAAGAGACCGCCGAGAGAATCAACACGAAAGAATTCGCTGACGTTGCCGGCATCTCGGATCAGGCGGCGTACTACTGGCGACCGCGATCACACCCGGCGATAGGCCGTCCGATCAAGACGTGGAACACTGAGAACCGCAAGCCGGGGAGCCGCAAGTCGATCCTCTGGAGCCGCGCCGATGCCAACAAGATCGCGGCGTGGGAGACTTCGACCAGTCCGTTCGAGAGGTTGGGCGGCGGCAAGTGGCGGTGGGGTGAACGCGAGTTCAGGTTCACGACCGGCATGGCCGCGTGTGTTGAGTTGCTCTATCAGGCCAACCAGAACAGATCGCCGAGCCTGAAGGATGAGTACGTTTTGGAAGCTGCTGGCCTGAGTGCGAAGAGGCTGATCGACATATTCCGCACACGCCAGAACGGGAAGCTAGTCCCGCACGCAGCTTGGAATACGATGATCGTGCGGGGCGATAGTCCCGGCACACATCAACTGGCCGATCCGCCGTCAGCCCCCCGCTAGGGCGGTTCTCGGCATTCTTATCCGAGTAATGTCGAGTATTTGGACGCGCCTCACCGATTGTCTCACCACGCATGATGCATACTTTCCGCAAAGAACAGCGACCTTTGCGGAGTTTGAGCAATGCCCAGCACCATCAGCCTGAACGAGAACTTGATCCGAATCGCAGAAGTCCCCAAACACCTGCCGGGCCGTCCAAACGTGTCAACCGTTTATCGGTGGCTGAACTCGGGAAAACTTGAGTCGGTGATGATCGGGGGCCGTCGCTGGACCAGCACCGAGGCCATCGCGCGGTTCGTGGATCGCTCCACCAGCGGGGCGGCCACGCCGTCCGAAGTGTCCGAGCGACGCAAACGCGAGATTGAGAAGGCTGAGGCCAAGCTCAGGGATTCCGCGATCAGCTAACCCCCGTGGCCGGTTCGGTTACCATTTTTGGACTATATGAGTAGCGCTTTCATGCAAAAGCGCTACTCTGACAGCGGAGAACCAGATGAGTGATGAGGGAAGACTGGACACACCGTACATGACGATCGAGGAAGCCGCGAAGTATTTGCGACTCAAGAATCCGAACACATTAGAGACTTGGGCCGGCAAGGGCCTTGTCCAGTACTACAGCCTCGCGGGCAAGAAGTTGTTCTCGGCGGATCTGCTGGACAGATTCATCATGACCCGGATCAAGAAAGGCAAGGTGTAAACATGGCATCAGCAGGACCGGGGCGTCTGACGACTCGCAAGGTAGGCAAGTACGAGTATTGGTGTTGCTTCTGGCGGAATTCCAGCAACGACCAGAGAAGCCATCCCTTCGGCAATGTCAAGAAGGTGACCAGACGTGAAGCTGAGCACAAGTATCGGCTATGGCTTCCGACGTGGGTCCCGGACCCCGTGCCTGACGATTGGCGAACGAAAACGGTCACGGTTGATGAACTGGTGGATCGCTATATCGCCTGGGTTGAGGTCGAGTATCCCGACAAGCCTTGCCCGGACCCTTCGGAGAAGGGGACACATCGGCGGCAGATCATTGATGCTGTCAAGTACCTCAGACCGTATGGCAAGTTTAGGGCGGCCGATTTCCGACCAAGGATGCTGCGAGAGATTCGGGACGATGGGCATTAATGCTCTACTTCGACACGAGTTTCCTTGCCCCACTCATCCTCCAGGAACCGACCAGCGCCGACGTCGAAAAATTCGTGACGGGATTGCCGGCGGGAGAACTGGCAATCAGCCAGTGGACCCGTATCGAGTTCTCCTCGCTTCTGGCCCGCGAGGTCCGCATGGGCGGTCTTGACAGCCGGGTCGCCCGCGACGCCGACGCCCAGTTCGACGCCCTCGTAGCGGAGTCCTTCATCGTTCTATTGCCGAATGCCGACGACTTTGACCTCGCCAGGCAGAATCTCCAGACCTATGAGGCGGGCTTGCGGGCCGGGGACGCTCTACATCTGGCCATCGCCGCGAACCGTCGTGCCGACGCCATCTACAGCCTCGACAAGGCGCTGCTCAAGGCCGGGAAGCTGCTTGGCGTGCCGGTAAGTGTCGGGATCAGGATTGCGGGCTGACCCGCATTCGTCACGAACGATTCTAAAGTAGCGGGTTTGGCTGATTTTGGGCGGGTTTCGAGGCGCGGCTCGTCGACGGCGCCTCCGAGGTCCACAAGATGGTCCTCGCCCGCCGCCTCATGGACGAGGGCACGGAGTATTGGTCGTGGGGGTAAGCGCGGCCTGAGCGCGAAGGAGGATGGCGGATGGGGTGGGACCACCCCACGACACCGCCAAGGTTCCTATCGACCTTGACCCGCTCTAGAATGGGGATCGAACACGGGCTCCGGGGCCACGGCGGGAAGAGCTAAATCATGAGTGAATCAGCGGCCAAGGCGCCGGCGCAAAATAGGATTCGCATCCGCCCGCTTAGTGGCGCCCTGGGCGCGGAAGTCAGCGGCGTCGATCTGGCCGTCCTGAACGACGCCACCTTCGCGGATATCCGGGAAGCCTTCCTTGCCCATCTCGTCCTGGTCTTTCCCGAGCAGCGGATAACCCCGGCCCAGCAGATCGCCTTCACCGCTCGCTTCGGCCCCGTGGAGACGCATCCGTTGCGCACCCGCGGGACCGTGAAGGGCCACCCGGAGGTTCTCGTGCTGGAGAACAGCAAACGCCGCCGGGGTCTGCGCAACGACTTTTGGCATTCCGATATCTCCTATGCCGTTGAGCCGCCGCTGGGCTCGGCCTTGTATGCGCTGGAGGTGCCCGAGGGCTGCGGCGATACCATGTTCTGCAACATGTACGCGGCCCATGAAGA
>JACZTW010000298.1 GCA_022573485.1 Planctomycetota bacterium | reverse complement strand
GTATCCGAACGCCACGCCTGAGCGCCGCGAGCATATCGACGAACTGCTGGACAAACTGGAATGGGAGGCGTGGGAGAAGCGAGAGGCAGATCATGGCTTGGGTCAAGTGTGAGCAATGCAAGAAGGGCGTGCCAACGGGGATTCGCGAATGTCCCTTCTGCGGCACGGCCGCGCCCAGCCAGTCAGGCGCCCGCAGCAGGATCTTGTGGTATTCCGTAATCTTGCTCTTGGTGGTCGGCCTCGGGGGCGCGGGCGCCTTCCTGATCGTCGATCCCTCGTTTGTGAAATCAGACTTCGGAACTTCGTGGGCAGCGCGGGCCAAGGCCGAGGAATGGGTTCGCACCCGCCTGCAATATCCTCGTGAGGCAGAGTTCCTGATGACGGGAGAGCGGTCGGCCAAGCAACAACAGGATGGGAGCTGGATCGTCAAGGGCGAGTTCACAGCCATGAATGCATTCGGGGTCAATCGCCGATCGAGCTATGAGTGTCGGCTGCTCTTGATCAGCGCGAATCCAACTACTTGGCGGAACTTTGGCCTGGCCACCGACCTCCCAGGCAGGGCCGTGAGAAGTCGCCCCATGAGCCGTGCAGTGCTCGATGCGATGGGGAAGAGATCGCAGGGGTCAAAGAAGAAGGGCCAATGATCGTAGAGAAGCTAACTTGAAGTCCCCAAAACCGCCACGACAAACAGGGCGGGCGAGCGATGGATGAGCGACCGTCAGAACTCGAACTACTCGCAAGGGAAGTGACCAAGCAGGCGCGCGGGAGAAAGACCACCAAGCCCCCGCAGGCGCCAGCGCTGAGCGGCGGCCCCCCAGACCCCAAGAAACAAGTGCAGGATCTCAAGCACACTCTTATGGGATTGGCGGTCCTTCTCGGCGGCGGATGCTGGGTCATCTCATTGCTAGTAGACGATGGTACGGGCGTTGATGACCTGGACGCCCAGATAATGGCGCAGCAGTTCGTCAAGGCAAGCCTGAAGTACCCCGAGGAGGCAAGCTTCCCCTGGCAGACGCCGCAAAGAAGTCTCAGCGAAGATGGCATCTACACGATTGCTGGGCAGGTCGTTGGGAAGAACGCATTCGGGATGAGGAGCAGGTACACATACGTGTGTCGGCTGAAGTTCCTCGGTGGGGACCCCTTCGTCGTTACGAGCTGGCAGCTCTTCGCACTCAACCTGGTGCCTCAGTAGCGCTTTTACATAGAAGCGGCGGGGTGGCACTGCTGGCGGGTGAGATGGGCGTGTGTGCCTCGCTGCGGCGGGCCCTTGAGTAGTGGCACTGGTGCCTCACTTCTGGGTTTTCTTCCAATCGGCGAGGAAGCGTTCGAGGCCGATGTCGGTCATGGGGTGTTTCCAGAGTTTTTCGAAGACGGGGTAGGGCATGGTGCCGATGTCGGCGCCGCCCGCACAGCGGGTTGAACCGGCTCCGCCACGGCCCGCGCAGCGGATTGGACCCGCTTCGCCGGCTGGCGGCGAGTAACTGAGTGGTGAAGCCGGTTTGCGTCATCTTGGTTCGAGCGTCAGTTGCAGTTGGGCGTAGCCGTCGATCTCAAAGTGCTCGACTCTGAATTCGTGCTCGCCGGCTTGCAGCTCGATCGTGGCGGCGTTTTCCTTCGGAGCGTGCCAGGTCCAGTCGTCGATGATCAAGCGCTGGTCCACCCACACGCGAATGCCGTCGTCCGAGATTGTCCGCACCCGCCACTTGCCTGCGGGCAGGACGATCGAAGTCGTGGCCACCGTACCGAAATGATCGCGCGGCACATTCTTGCTCGGCGCTCCGACGCCCCAAATGAAATCGAGCGACGGCAAGACTTGCTCCTGCAAGGCCGGCTTGCCGATCAAATCACGCCAGGACTGCTCATCTTCGCGCGGATCGTTTGCGGGATTCCACGCGTAAAACCGCACCGTCCAGTCGGAGCGCATGACCGTGCCGCTCACGCTCATGAGTTTGCCACCGACTTCAAGCTCCACCTTGAACTCGTGTACGCCGGGCTTCGATGGCGTAACCGAGAAGCGGCCCGGCAGGACGCCCTCGCGCGGCGACACATCAACGCCACCCTCGACCTTCACCACTTTGTACGATCCGGTTTGTCCAAGCGCCTGAAACGACGCCCGATTCCCGCCTGCGATGTGCGCGGGAAACACGCGATTCTCCCGCAAATCCCACGGCCCCCATTCGTCCACGATGATGTACCGCCGGCCTCGAAGGTGACCTTTCGGCAATAGGGCGTCCAGCGCGCCCCGCGTCTTAGGAGGGATACGTTCGGCAAGTTGCGCAAGCGCTGCCGGTTTCTCATACCCATCAGCCGATTCGCCTTGCTCGATCGTCGATCCCGACGGCGCGATCAGCGGCAGGGCAGCGCCGCCCGTCGCATTGTTCGCAAAGTGAACTCCCGCAATCGTCCCATCGACAGCCAAAGCCTCTCGCACGTTACTCATTCGATTCCAGCGCACTGCGGTATTGGTATCCGTGGCGAGTCGAACCGCCCTTTCCACGCGATTGAAACTGTTCGCGAGCACTCGGTTCCCGGTGGACGGACAACCGTTGTGGGCCTGGCCAAACGCCGACGCCAGCAGATCCTTGTCATCGTCCCACCACAAATGCACACCCAGGCGTGTGTCCGTGATCGTATTCTCGACGATGAGGTTGTTCCGCCCGTGCTCGATCGAGATGCCGTTCACACAATCGCGCATTCGGTTCCCGACGATCAGCGTGTTGTACGAATACCCGGCCCACACGCCGTGCTCACACTCATCGAGCCGGTTTTCGATGAACATGTTGCCGTCCGAGAACGTGGCTTCGATCCCGTTCGCCACCGCGTGGGAGAAATCATTGCGATACAGCAGATTGCGGTTGCAACCCCCCTTTCCCGTCTTTTGCGTCGTCTCGTTACCGGCGTACAGGAAGAAGCCGTCGCCGCCGTGCGTGGCGCTGTTGAACGCGAACACGTTGTCGCTGCACTGCTCGTAGACAAAGATACCCGCCGAATCCTGCCCGCGGCGATAGACGCCGTGCGAGTATCCGCGCACGCACCAGTCGCACTTGTTGTGCGACACGTCGCAGCGCGAACTCCGCCACATCGCAATTCCCCAGCCGCTCAGGAACGACATGTCGTTGTCGACAATCACGCTGTCATCGCAACGACAAATACAAATGCCGTTCTGCCCTTTGCGGGCGCGATTGCCGATGAGCTTCGCGCCCCGGCAGCGGTAGAGGTAGATTCCCGCACCGTACCTCAGCCACTCGTTGTCATCATTCTCGTGGCCATAGATCCAGTCGGATACGTCTTCACGCTCAAGCGTGCTCCCGAGATGCTGTCGATAGTTGCCCGACACATCGCAGCCGATCACCGACAGGTTCGGGGAGTCTTCCGCGTAAATACCGACCTTGTAGCCTCGGACCCGGGCGTTCTTCACCGTAACATTCCGGCCATGAATCACGATCCCTTTGCCCGTGTACTTGTCCGCACGCACGCCGTCTGCCGCCCCGACCAATTCGACGCCCTGGAAATCGACGGTGATGTCATCCCCGATAATTTGAATCGCACCGTCGTTCGCCGCATCGGCGATGTCGTACGTGCCCGGCTTGATGCGCGCATCACTGGTAATTTTGAAATCGTCCCGGCTCGGCACAAGTTCCGGGCTCTGGCCGATCAACATCGGCAATGTGCTGAGGAGGAAGACTTCACTTATCCGCCAAACGGTCAACATCAGCATTTGCAGCCTCCGCGGCAATGTCTCAGACACGTTTCGGGCAACATCAACGGCAACCTCTGCCCACCAGGCTGGAGTAGATTGTACTGAATGATGTTCTTGTTTTGATGCCGGTCGTTGGATATAGTGCGTCAATCACTGCAATCGTCTGGACTTTGTGCCAGCGTCCGTGCAACCGCTTCGGCGCCTTGACCTTACACAGGAATAACAGTGGCTGCTGGAAACTACAAAGAAACGATCCTGACGCCCAAGACGGATTTCCCGATGCGGGCTGGGCTGGTCAAGAACGAGCCCAAGATGCAGGCCCGCTGGGCCGAGCAAGGGATTTACCAGCAGATTCGCGAGGCCCGCGCCGGCCAGCCGGTGTGGGTGCTGCACGACGGCCCGCCGTACGCCAACGGTGATCTCCACATGGGCCACGTGCTCAACAAAGTGCTCAA
>JACZTW010000297.1 GCA_022573485.1 Planctomycetota bacterium | reverse complement strand
CCCAGGCCCCGCTGCGGGCACTGGTGTACGATGCCAAGTCTGACCCGCATCGCGGCGTGATCGTGCATCTGCGTATGATCGATGGCACGGTCCGCGTCGGCGACAAGGTCGACTTCATGAGCGTCGGGCGAACCTATCACGCCATTGAACTGGGCAAGTTCTGCCCCAAACCGCAGCCTGTCGATGAGCTCTCCGCCGGCGAAGTCGGCTACTTGATCGGTTCGATCAAGGTGCTGGCCGACGTCAACATCGGAGACACTGTCACCCTGTCGAAGCGACCGGCATCCAAGCCGCTGCCCGGCTACAAGCCGCCCCAGCAAATGGTGTTCTGCGACTTCTATCCCGGGCCGAACACGCAAACCGACGAACTCCGCGAGGCCCTCGAGAAGCTGTGGCTGAACGATTGTTCGTTCACTTATCAGGCGGCGACTTCGGACGCGCTGGGCATCGGCTATCGCTGCGGCTTCCTGGGCCTGCTGCACATGAAGATCATTCAGGAACGGCTGGAGCGCGAGAGCAATATCAGCGTCGTGCAGACGGCACCGACAGTGACTTTTGAAGTCTTCAAGACCAACGGAGAGATCATTCATACCGAGTCGCCCAGCGAGCTGCCCGAGCGCACGCAGATCGCCGAGATCCGCGAGCCGATGATCATCGCCAACCTGGTCATCCCCGCTGAGTACGTGGGCAGCGTGATGAAGCTGTCCCTCGACCGCCGCGGCGTGCAGAAGCGTCAAGAGTATCTCTCGCCGACGCGCGTCATGCTGACCTACGAGTTCCCGCTCTCCGAGATCATTTACGACTTCTACGACAAGCTCAAGAGCATCACCAGGGGCTACGGCACGATGGACTACGAGATGACCGGCTTTCAGGCCGGCGATTTGGTCAAGCTCGACATCCTGGTCAATTCCGTGCCGGTTGACGCGCTGTCGATTATCGTCCACCGTGAGAAGGCCGAGTTCCGGGGCCGGCGATTGATTTCGCGCCTGCGCAAGGAGATTTCCCGACACCAGTTCGAGATTCCGATCCAGGCGGCCATCGGCGGACGGGTCATCGCCCGCGAGACCATCAAAGCCTTCCGCAAAGACGTCACCGCCAAGTGCTACGGCGGCGACGTGACCCGCAAACGCAAGCTGCTTGAAAAGCAGAAGGCCGGCAAGAGGCGCATGAAGATGGTCGGCAACGTCGAAATCCCACAGGAAGCATTCATGTCCGTCCTCGATCCGGGAGACTGACGAATGCGGAATTCGGAATGCGGATTGCGGAATAGCATGTGAGCGTCTACGCACCGGTGGGTCGTTTAGCGGCGACTCGCAGGGGAGCGCGTACTCGACTGTCAAAACCCGTCGTTTTGCAGTGCCCCTTTCCATCGTTTCCTGATCCTGCCCTTTCGTTTGCGCGCGGAATGGGTTTGTTCGGCCACTGGGGTTTTCGCTGCTTCCCGCGTTTCTATTCACATGTCAAAGAGCCGCCGGCCACCGCGCACACCTCGGGCGCGGCCCGATCTATCTCTATTACTTGCCTCATGATCTATTGGATTCCAGACGCCCGGCGATCGCCCCTCGCCAAGGCTCTGTGAGCCTTGCTTGCGATTCCCGGCGTACGGCTCCGCCGCGGCGGACCGCGGCACACTGTCCCGTGGCACGCTGTTCCCTGGCGCCGGGCCGCCCGTGTGGGAGGATTCTGGGACCATCGCCGGGCGACATCGCGATCCTATCCGCCCTGGCGTTCACGGTTTGGTGATTTTTGAAAGCAATTGTAGAATGTGCTCGCCGGGCCGGTGGCCCGGCACATGATGGTTGAGGTCCGGAATGAGCAAGTTCTCAGTTCTAAGCATAGTGATGACTGCCGCATGCCTGGCGGGTGTATGGATGCTGGGCAAGCGGGAGAGTGCTCTGGCGGATGTTCAGCCGAACGCACTTCCTGCCCGGGACGACAGCGGGATCAGTGATACAAGCAGTTGTCCGTGCTTCAACCTCGAAGTCCTCGACGCCGTGCAGTGGAGCGCTCAGGCGGCAGACGGCCCGAACTGCAAAGCGGGATCACCCCTGTGGAGCATTGCGTCACCACCCACCGGGATCGTCAACGCCGCTTCCGTACACACGGACCTGAGCACCTGCGTTTTGGTCATCGAGTTCGGCCCCGCCGCCGGCGCGTTCAGAGCCGACATGAACCTCACCGCCGACGAGCAGCAGCGGTGCATCGAGATCATCGAGGCTGCGCAGACGGCACTGGACTGCCAACTGTAGGAATCGGCCGGGGACAAAAGCGTCCATTGCCAGCCTACGCCACTATGAGCACGGCCCCCAGTCGCCGAGGAGTTGGGCCAGATCGAAGGCATTCACCATGCCGTCACCATCGAAATCAGCCGGATGGCCAGGGTTCGGGCCCCAAGCACCCAAGAGCTGTGCCAGATCACTTGCACCCACCGCGCCGTCGCCGTCGAAGTCTGCGGGGCACGGGATCTTCGCCGGCGATGGCGCCGGCGCCGTGAAGGTCACGGACTCCGGAGTGCCCGGGCGGAACAGGCTCAGCGTCAGTTGCGCGTCCTGCGGGCCAGTGTCGGCATCGAACCAGTAGGTGTACATCGTCGCCCAGCGCAGGGCGTTGGTGTTGGGATTCTCCTCAAAGGTTTGTGGGCTGGTCCAGGTCACGCTGCCGGTGCTGACGACACCGCTCCAGTTCGTGTTGCTGTAAGGTTCGCCGGAGTGATAGTCCACGTCGTGGAAGCCGACGTTGGTGGCGACCACGTTACTGCCGAGCGGCACCGAGAGAGCGCCCGCGCTGCGGTGCGAATTGAGGTTGTAAATCGCGTAAGTATAGCGCCAGGTGCCGTCGCCGTTGTCCTGCACGCGACTGGCTGCGTAGAACCGGCCTTCGTCGGGGACATCGACTTCAATGGTCTGGATCGAAGCATCCGGATTATTGGCGCCGTTGCCGTGGTCATGCCAGGCGAAAATGGCGGGGATGGTCACTTGGGTCGAACCGGTGAGGCTCAAGTTGGAGCCCGAGAGAAGCGCGCGGCGGTACGTGGCGTTGTTCATGGCATTGCCGGCCGGGGCATCATCGCTGGCGACGTAGACGCCTTCCACGAAATACAAAGCGCCGGGTTGGCCGAAGTCGTGTTCGTTAATTTGCAATCTCTTGAAAATACTATTGCCGGTTGTTCCGCTCGCGGGCGGCATGGTACCGGTGAAGGCGTTGACGTTGGATCTGGCCCCTAAGTTGCTCTGAATGGCGTTCCAGCCGGTGCCGTATACATCGCGACAACCGACGCCGAGAAGCGAACCGCCCACGCCGTTGCACGGCAGCCCGCAGCCGGTACCCGCGGCAGCGCAGCAGGCGTGCTTGACCCAACTCATTCCGATCTGTTCAAGCCGCCCGTCTAGCAGCCTGTAGGCGTTCATGGCCAGCACGGGCGTGCCATTGTGAGAGTTTCCCCACAGCAGATTCTGGTCGCCCATGTTGCATGTGTAACTGTCTAGGATGTACGCGTGGATGCCGTCGACCGGCCCGTAGTGCGCGATGGACGTGACATTCGAGTAGGTCACGTCCGGGCCGCTGCCGAAGGCGCATGGATTTGGCGAGCACTGCGTGAATCCCTCGAGGAATTCCTCGCCGCCCGCTTCGCCGCACTCCGCCTGCGTCATGATCGTGCATTCCTCGCCGCCCAGGCAACAGGCGCCAATGATTTCGCCTTCTTCCAGGCAAGTCAATGTCACAGTGCCCGTGCCCTCATCCCCGGAACTCCACCCGCCGACTCGGACCAGATAGCAATTGTCCAGAAAGACCGGTACCGCCACTTCCGACGTAAAGCCGGAGCAGCCGCTGCCGTCGTCATTACAGCCCAGAAAATTGAGATTGGTGCAGTCGCATCCATCGTAGACCACCAAGTCCGTGTCGTAGCTGGCCTGGTTGCACGTCGAGACGGTCAATTCGCCTGTGCAGGTCGCCTGATACTCGTACCAAATATCGTTGTACGTTTGCCCATCGAATTGACACTCTCCATGCGCCGGTCCGTCCGTGTTGGCGCCGACTGTACTGTAGGCGGTCGAGCCGTCAGCGATCGGACTTGCGTTTGCACACAAGTCATTGGCCTGCCCGAACGCGGTTTCCGATCCGGCGAGCAACACGCCCGTGGCCATGACTGCCGCGGACAACATTCGTCTGGTAGTTCCGGTTCTC
>JACZTW010000042.1 GCA_022573485.1 Planctomycetota bacterium | reverse complement strand
CGATGGGGATGGTCGAGTTGTCGATGATGGCCTGCCGGCACTCGCGCAGGTTCCCGCCGGTCGAGAGATCCATCAGCGTGTCAGCCCCGTACTTTTGAGCCCATTGCAGCTTCTCGACTTCTTCGTGTGTGCCGCTGCTGACCGGGCTGGCGCCGATGTTGGCGTTGATCTTGGTAGTGATCATGCGCCCGATGCCGGTCGGATCGAGCCGCTTGGGGGCGCGCTGCCCGACCATGAAATCGGGATCGCTGATTTCCTTCCATCGCTGCGTAACCGTCTGGTTCACCCAAAATAAACCGTTTTCGCCTGCGCTCGGATGCCCGACCATCTTCTCCGAGTACGGAGATCCGTTCGAGCTAGGAGAGTCCAAGGAGCCGCAGACTTCAGTCTGCGCGATGGATCGAACGTGGGTCGCGTTGTCATCCTCGGATGTTGAATCGCGCGGGCTGAAGCCCGCGGCTCCTTGGTTCTCACCGCGTCTGTCGTTGATCGCGGTATCCTTGGTTCTTCGTCCTTCGTCCTTCGCCCTTCGTACTTCCCCGCCGCCGCTGCCAGCCAAGTGACGGACGTTTGCGGGGATGACCAGCCGCCCACGTGCGACTTCGTCGCAAATGAACTGCGGCGTTACATTCTCACGGATCGCAACACGCCGCATCTCCAGCGTGACGATGCCCTCGCGGGCCGATTGTAGTTGAGTCATTTTTCACATCCTGTTGATACTTGATCCTAGTTTCTTTTCTTGCGTCCTTTTTTC
This sequence comes from Planctomycetota bacterium, assembly GCA_022573485.1. Taxonomy (GTDB): domain Bacteria; phylum Planctomycetota; class Phycisphaerae; order UBA1845; family CAIVHJ01; genus JACZTW01. The sequence goes on along the minus strand of JACZTW010000042.1, from coordinate 15,644 downwards.
TTTGTGCTCGATCGAGCGGGTTCGGAGATTCTCAAATGTTCGCGCATTCGCTCACGGATCAGGTCCGCAGCCTTCACGGCATCACGAGCCAATTGCTTGTCCGCACTGTTCCCGGGATACCGGAATCGAGCGCCGTTATCCGTCAGGAATTGTGCCGCCAAATGCAAGAATTCCCACAAGGGGTTGACTTCGACCAAGATATTGAGAAGGTACGCCAAGTCGTGTTTGTACTTGAAGTCGCGTCGCTCCTCGATAAGAACAGCCTTCAGATATTTCTCAGCACATTGCTGCGCAAAGCCACAGACAGCATCGTAATTCGGGGACTTCCGTGCCCGCAACAAATGCTTGGCCGTTGCCAGATCAGCTTCGGCTTTGTCCACCCACGTTTGTGTCACCGGCTTCATACAGTGTCTTTCCGGTCTGGATTATCTCCCGAAGGAAGTAATCACCCTGTTTCATGCGGCGTGATATTACTCCGGCGGACCGAGTCAAGAGATCCAGAGGGAAATCCGGATTCAGCGCGGTTCGGATTTTCAATGAACGGTCTGCCACGTCCCCGTTGCCGGGAAACACGACGAGGATATCCACATCGGAATCGGCGTTCGGGCAATCGTTCGCGTATGATCCGAAAAGCAAGATGCGCTCCGGGTTGTATTTCTCCGCAATTGCTCTGGAGAATCGATCAATTCTCGCAATGATGTCGTCGTTGTGCGCCTCTTCTATCGCCGACAGCTCCACGCCTGCAAAGACCCTCTCGATTCGGCCTGACGCCAAGTCGTAGCGATAGCGTAAGTCGAACGGACCTTGAAAGATGTCGCCTGGAAATTCGTGGGAGGCAAACGGATTTTCGAATACAGCAAGCCGCGGCGTTTTTCCTTTGGTGGGGCTGATTTTGCTGTACATATCCATCCGAGTCTTGATGCACTGAGTAGGAGGTGGCTCCCCTTTCAGTTTCTGCCGAAGCCGATCGATCTGGTCACGAAACTTGGTCTCAAACTGAAGGTTGGGTATCGTGAACTCGGTAAGGACGGCGATAACGCTGATGGTTGTGTTTTGAGGTGTGCGGCGCTTTGGGTCAATCATCTTCCCGTGGTCAAGGAACGCATGATTTCCTTGTTGTGCCAGTGTGCCTTGATGCGTGTCAAACGGAAACTGTAATCCAAGGTCACCCAGCATGGCCCCGTAAACAATTTGAGGATGATCCCGGAACTGCCAATCGTCAATGTTGTGGACGACCAAGACGCAACAGTGTTCCTTGTACTCTTGGAACTTCTTGCGTCCCTCATGGATCTGCTTGCGCAGGCCGGAGTATGGATCGAAGCTAGTCGCACCGCCGGGATGCGGTCGCTTCTCGTGGAGTTCCTTCAACTCGCAGAAGATATCCGTTCCGTTGCTAGAGAAAAGAAAGTCAATCCGTCTGCGCTTGCCTTGAATCTTGGGCTCAAAATCAGCATCGATTCCTAGCTGTTGAAGGTATTCCTGGAACAGCAATTCGGAGGCCGTCTCCGGTTCCGGAACGGAATGTTGCTTACGGGATCGGGTTCTCATATGACATTACTCACGGTGCTGCCGGGCGGCGGTGGCGACTCGTCCGCCAGTACATTGTTTCACGATCGGCACTGGCAGGCAAGCTGCCAGTGGCACGCCGTCGGCGAATTCCTCAAGCTGTTGCCCCTTGTCTTTTCATGGCGACGAAATCCAATTTCGGAACTTCCGCTTCGACGTGGCGGAACATGTTTGCGATCTGGGCGCGGTGGTGGGTGCCGTGGCAGCAGAGTTGCAGCATGGACTCGCCGAGCGTGAAGGTGTACGTCTTGTTCTTCGTCGGCGAGGCGGTCACGGTGCGATCCAAATCGTCGTCGTTTAAGCCGGCGAAATAGCTGTTGCGGTTGTCGATCGTCTCTTGATAGGCGTCGTGCAACTGGCGGACCGTGGTGTCTTTTTGGATTTGCTCAAAAGCGCGCACGCCGCCGTTGTGCCAATTCTCGAACCACCATTGCTCCGCATCACGCATGTGGGCCAGCGTCTTCAGAATGCAGCCCATGCCCATTTCGAACTCACGCCGCAGTGGTTTATCGTCGAGCGTCTCCGCGATGTCAAACACCAGGCCGTTGGCCCAGTCGGTGTACTCGTAGTAGCTGCGCAGCGTCTGCAAGTCCGTCTTCAGCGCGGGCTGATCCTTCTGCTGGATGCGCATGACCATCACGTCGAGCGTCGGGACCTTCTTCCCAAGTCGCCGGAGCATGTTGAGCGCCTGCGCCCGGTGGTGGATGCCGTGGTTGCAGAGGTGCAGCAATAGGTCGCTGAGCGGGTGCGTGTGGCTGTGGCCGTCTCTGGTGTATGTGATTTCGCGCGTCAAGTCGCCGTCGGCCATGGCGTCCAGCCAGCGGTTGCGCAGGTCTGCGAGTTGCTGTGCCGCTTCGCGAATCTGGGCGAGCGTGTGCGTGTCGCGGCTTCGCGGCAGCGCGCTCACGTCCAGGATTTCGCAGAGTTCGTACCACGCCGGCTCGGCACCGTGAATGTGGGTGAGCGTTTTGCGGAGTGATCCTTCGCCCATCTCGAACGCGCGGTCTAATTGTTCGTCGTTCAAATCGTCAGCGGTTTCCCAGACGCATACGCTTGCCCAGTCGCCATGTTTGAACAAGTCTCGCAAAGAGGCAAGCCGCATCAGGCAGACCTCCGCGATTGATCGTGGTGTGCAAGCCCGCATCCGTGGATGCGGGGACATCCACATGCTGAGTGTTGTCGTGTTGGAAGTGCTCGTCTCATCGCTTCCCTACGCAGAATCGGGCACGCCGGATCACTCCGCCGTCCCTCTCTGATCAGGTTCAGAGGGTATACTCTCAGTCCGGATGCGGCCTTTTCAGTATTGAGAAGGGCCTCAGCCGGCAACCCCTAGCGATCGTCATCTGCCGAAGTTGTAGTGGCAGGGGTCCGAAAAGTCAATACCGCGAGCACGCCGGCCAAGCGGCCGTGCCGAATGAAGTCAATCCGGATTCCAGCCGGTCCGATGATTAGTTGTAACCACCAGTGAAACCACATGTGGAGCAACGACGAGAACCCATAACACGCACCGCAGGCGTCACTTTTCTGGGAGTGCAAGCCATGAAGCCCGAGATTCTCGAAGCCGTCAAGCGTTCCGGCGCCGTCCCCTCGATGCCGCAAGTCGTCACCCGATTCCTGGAAATCATCCAGCAGCCGGAGTTCAATTATGATGACCTCACGGCGGTGCTGTCGACCGATCCGGGAACTGCCGTGGACATTCTGCGGCTGTCGAATTCGGCGCTATTCGGTGTCTCGCGCAAGATCACGTCGCTGAAGCAGGCTGCGACGTTGCTCGGCCCACGGCGCGTGCGGTCGCTCGTGCTGGGCCGCTACATGGTCGAGACCGTCGGGCAGAACGACGTCGGCGAACTGGACTCATCGTACTTTTGGCGACGTTCGCTGACCTGCGGCGTTTTGGCGGCGCGGTTTGCCGATGTGCTGGCGCCGCGGCTTCGCGAAGAGGCGTTCATTTCTGCGCTGCTCGCGGATGTGGGGATTACGATTCTCGCTCAGGAAATGACCGACGATTACGCGCCGGTCCTGAAGCTGTACAAACCTCACGGCCAGACGGACCTCGTTGAGGCTGAAATGGATGCGCTCGGCGTCACGCACGCTGAAATGTCGGCGGTCGTGTTGGAATTCTGGGAACTGCCGGAGCTGATCTGCCAAGCCGTGGCCAACCATCAATCCGATGTGGCTGCCAGCACCGAAGCCATCCAACTGGCCCGCATCATCAATGCGTCAGATCGCATCGCGAAGCTGCTCTGCGAGAGCCCCGAACTTGAGCATCTGGCTGACGAGTGCAACGCGGCGGTGGCCTTCGTCGATCTGGATCTTTCCGTTTTGTTGGAGATGATCGAAAAGGTCGAGGCCGATGTGACGGAACTGGCGGAGATGCTCAAGATCGACGTCATCGCCAGTAACGTCTACAGCCTCATTGCCAAAGCGATCAAAGAGCACGTCTCCGTTTAAGAACGTCGAAACGGGCGGGAACATTTCACGCGCCGCGGGTCAGTTCCTGTCCGGAGCGCCTGATGACGCTTGGATGGGATCACTGGTGCAGGAGCCCACGAATGTGGGCAGCGGCATGGCTTCGTACAGTCGCTTCCATTTCTTTTGATTGGGCCCCTCCTGCCGCCGGCGCATCAGCAAGAGCGCCCGATCGAGAATGTTGGTATATCGAACTGCCAGAGTGGTGTTCTCCCCGTCCCGGCCCATGTGCTCGAATCCCGTCAGCGTCTTCAACCGATTCAAATCCGTTCTGAACAATTCGATTGATTGCCCCGGCTTGAGCTTGACGAGTTTCTCGGTGTCCAGTGGTGACGGATTGAGGAGGGGCTGTGCCGCTCGCACAACTCCGGCCGGCGTTCGCCACTGCCATTCCATGTGGGCATAATAAGCGAAATCCCAGTTGCCGAGATTCAAGTTGACACCCATCGGTCGATCGTGCGTGTTTGTCAGGCGAACGACGAATTCCCGCCCCACGCGCTCCAGCCCCACGCGGATTTCTCGTGTTGCGTTGAGGATGAGATCCGGTGCCGGCTGCGTGACCGTCAGCGTGAGCGCGTTGCTGACCACCTTGCCGATCCCGTCTTCGCGCATCTTGTGGTCATCCCATTCGGGCACATAGGCGAATTGCAGGCGGTATGTTCCCTTGCGGAGCATTCGGTAACGGGCGAAGCCGCGGTTGAAGTCGGGCACATTCAAAATGAACTCGCTGTGCGGCGCCAGCAGGCTGGCCGGCTCCGCATAGACGCGCGTGTCCAGCGCCGCTTCGAGGCTCGGCTCGCCGCGGAGGTCATCGACCACCGGGTCGGCTGCTTTGCTGTCCGGCCCCACGACGCTCAGAAAGTCGGCGGCGTCAAGCAGGTTTCCCATCTGCACCGCTAGTGGATCAATGTCAATCGAGCCGCGATTCTTGATCAGGAAAGGCAAATGGATTGGAAAGTCGGAGGGATTGATGATTTTGATCCGCAGAGAGACAGGCTCGTCCCAGCGAATCCGCTTGTGGCTGGCGGATAGCTCGATCTTGGCGCCGACGAAGAAGAGCTTCTGAATGCGCTCGATCAGATTCCGGGCTCGCAGAGCGGCTTCGAAATCGTCGCTCGTGGTGAGCTTCGACAATGCGTCGAGCACGGCGGGGCCGGCGGTGTAGAGCTTCTCGACGGCGGCCTGCCGCACTTCGTACGACGGATCGCTGAGGTCGTCCAATAGAACTTGGGTGTCATCCTTCGTGGAAGTGGGGGAGGTTGCAACCTGGGCGAGTGCGGCAGCGAATGTCAGAAGACCCATGAGTAGGCAACCTCTGAGTACCGTTTTGCTCGGTGTGTTCATGGTGTGAATCCGATTCGTCTTGCGAGTGCTGCTAAACGGCAAGCCACGGGGGTGCTCAACTATTGCATAACGGGTAGCGGTTTGCGCTTGCCGATCTGGACGAAGACGTCGTCGTACTGCCGTTCGAGGTAGTTCATCGGCGGGCCGCTATGGATGTGCGACCACGGCAGCACTTCATCGTATTTGCGCTCACGATGGGCGTACCAGTCTGGATCAATGTTTGTGGCCTCAAATGCGTTTTTCCATTTTTGCGCATCGAAACACTCGTCCCAGCCGTCGAAGCGTGCCCCGTGTCGCCAAGCCCACTCGATGCTGTCGGCCAGTCGCCGATCGCCGCGCGAGAAGACGCCTTCGAGAATCGAACGTCCAATGCTGTGGGTCTTGATGCGCACGGTGCTGCGGCGGCTTCGAGACAGGTCGTTGAGTTGCCTGCGGACCTCGTGAAAATACTGCGCCCGCGGCTGGGCGGCCCACTGAAAAGGCGTATACGGCTTGGGCACCAGCCAGCCGACGGCGGCATTGACCGTGGCAGGCCCCTTGCCGAACTCGCAGCGCACGCGACTGATTTCGTTGCTCAAGTTCCAAATGCCCTCGATATCGTCGGGCCGCTCGCCGGGAAAGCCGGCCATGAAATAGAGCTTCACGGACTTCCAGCCCGCCTTAAAGGCCTGCCGCACACCGTCGAGCAATCGGCCGTCGGAGACTTTCTTGCGGATGGCGGCGCGCATGTCGTCGTTGGCAGCCTCCACGGCGATGGTCAGGCCGCTCTTACGCACGCTGTTGACCATCCAGGGAATGTTTTCCAGCATCTTATCGACGCGCAGCGACGGCACCGAAATGTTGACCATGCGCGAAGCAAACCGCTCGTTGATCCGCTTGGCCAATTCGGCAATATGCGGATAGTCGGCGGTGGACAGCGAGAGCAGGCCGAGTTCATCCATGCCGGTGCTGCGCCAGCACTTTTCGGCGATCTCGAGAATTTGATCGACGCTTCGCACGCCCACCGGGCGCTTGGTGTATCCCGCGTGGCAAAAGCGGCAGCGCTGCGGGCAGCCGCGCATGATCTCGATGCTGATGCGGTCGTGTACCACGCCCACGTGCGGCACCAGAGGCCGGGTTGGGAAAGGCGCGTGCTCGAAATCGGGCGTTTGGCATCGTTCGATCGTTGCCGGCAGGTCGTCGTGCAGCGGTTTGATGCGTGCGATGCGATGATCCGGTCCATAGCTCACGTCGTAAAGCGCGGGTGCATAAATCCACTCGAAGCGCCGCGCCAACTCGTGGATCATATCGCGCCGGCGCACGCCGCCGCGTTTCATTTCGCGACAGGCCGCCAGAATGGCCGCCAGCGATTCCTCGCCGTCGCCGACGACGACCAAGTCCAGAAACGGCGCCATTGGTTCCGGGTTGTCGGCCTGCGGCCCGCCGGCGATGATCAGCGGGTGCGAGTCGTCCCGATCGGCGCTGCGCAGCGGGATGCCCGCCAAATCGAGCAGCGTCAGCGTGTTTGTGAAGCCCATTTCATACTGCAACGAAATTGCCAGAATATCCGCGTCGGACACTGGCTGGCGTGTGTCCCAAGTAAAGAGCGGAATGTGTTTCTGGCGCATGACGGCTTCGGCGTCGATCCACGGGCAATAGACACGCTCGGCGCACACGCCGTCCATGTGGTTGGCGAGCCAGTACAGAATCTGACAACCCAAGTGACTCATGCCGATGGTGTAGGCGTCGGGAAAGCCGATCACCACGCGGACTTCCGCCTTCTGCCAATCGTCCGGCTGAACCAGTTGATTGAATTCGCGACCGATGTATTGGCCAGGCTGGTCTACGAATGGCAGAAGCTCCTCGCTGACGCGGGCGGCAAGATTGGATATCGATGTCTCGGCGAGTTGGATCATTGTGTCATCCCACGAATCCTCAAACGGAATATCATAGCAATATACTGTTCGATTTGTGGCGGACGCAAGTGATCTTGCCGAGATGCCCAACTGCGGCTCCTCCACGGACCTATTGAATCGCATCGCTACTCGCCCTAAGCTATTTGAGGGGTATGGGTCTCAGGGGCGGTAACGATCGCGAATGTCATCGAGAAACCTCCAAACACAAAGCACGCTGCACCTGCCTGATCATTCGGGCCGGGGCTTCACTCTTATACAATTGGCCGTTTGCCTCGCCGTGCTCATGTTTGCGCTGGCCGTTCTGATCCCGGCGCTGAAGCGCCAGATGGGATCTGCCAGCTCGACGCGCTGCATGGAGAACCTCCGCGAAATCCAGCTTGGGTTGACCGCCTACCGGGCGGCCAACAGTTGGTGGCCCGAGCGGCAGGTACGGACGCAAGCCGGCCTGATCAAAGACTCAAACGTGTGGGTTGACCTGATCCTCGACGACGAATATGTCAGCGAAGCGAACCGCTTCATTTGCCCCGGCGACATCAACGCGCCTCGGCGGGATTCCGCGCCTCAGGAGTTTCTGCGCCGCCAGATCGCCGACGGCCCGAGCTACGGCTTGAATCAACTGACCTGGCGCGAGTATGGCGTGGCGCCGAGCGATGACGTCGGCCTGGTCCACAAGCCCAGCAAACCGAATCAGACCATCCTGCTGGCCGACATGGGACCGGATATTCCCAGCGGCGAGTTGCCCAAGAATGAGGCAGAGCAGCGCCGCATCATCGAGCGGGCCCGCGATGCGGGTCGGCTGGTGCCGGATGACGGTTTCCGCTTCGGTGCGGTTCGTTCGCCGGGCTCCTGGCTGACGGCCCGGCACGGGCGCACGATCAACTTGATCGCCCAAGGCGGCAATGCCGTTGCCGCCGGGCACGATGTCCGTGAAATGATGGACGGCGTGCCTGCCGACTACTATGACGATTGTGCGACCGGCGACTGCACATTTTGCAACGTCTTTCGCATGCCCCACTACGACTTTTCGACAAGCAAATTGTACTGGTGGACCGGCTCCTACTACGCCGTTTCCGACCCGCCGCCAGCAGCTCAAGAGAACGAGGCTCCGTGAACCATGGCGCGCCTGCGAATCAAAGATCACGATCGCCGGCCCGAATTCAGCATCGGCCTCGCCGTGGGCGCGGCGGTGTTGATGTGGTTTACGTTGATGTTGTGGTCCTCGACCTCCGCGGTTCGTGCCGTGCAACGCGATTTGGGCCAAGTATCCGTGACCTATGAATGCGATGACGGTCATCGCTTTGTCGGCTTGGCGGACACGAAGTCGCTCCCCTGCAGCCAGGAAGGCTGCCAGCGACGTGCCTGGCCGATGTGGTCCTATCAATGCACCAAGCACGGCGCATTCTTGTGTCAGTTGCGCTATGAGCGTGACGATCGGCGAGGATCTCGGATCAAATCGGCTCGGCCGCTGGGCGGCTCCTGGGCAGACGTGGATGATGCAATCAACTGCCCGCAATGCGAACGGACGCTGCTGCCGGACATCACGCTGCGGCTGCCGCCGCAGACTGTCGAAAGTGAAGAGTGAAGCGTGAAGCGTGAAGCGTGAAGAGGGGGGGAGGTGACGGTGAATAGTGGTGTGTGCTGTGCGGTCCTTTTGAATTTTGAAATCTCAAATCTGTGATTCGCAACGGGTGATTGTCAAACAGGGTAACGGCGGGCATTTCTATCACCCATCTTCGTGTCTTGGTGTCTTCGTGGCCTGAATTCCTGCAGAGGCGATCTCTGCGCAAGAAAAAAACGAGCAGTGGGAAGAACCCGAACTGCTCGTTTGTTTTTTTTTCGGCTGCGTGGCGGGCCGTTATACGTCCTGAGGCTTGACGGTCTTTCGACCGTTGGCTTTGGTGCGTACGGTCGCGGCATCGAGCATGCAATAGACCTTGTCGGACAACTCATTGATCGCGTCCGCGGAGGTATTCATGTTCTTGGACTTGATGTAGCCTTTGACCTTGCTGGCAACGATCAATACATCGCGGGTCTTCTTCGTGGTTTTCTTTTTTGCCATCCTTATTTCTCCTTCACAAAATGTCGTTTTCCGGATCACTTGTCTACAAGTGCAGAGATCACCGATTTGCTCCAAATCGGCTTCTGCCCCCAAAATACTAGTACCTTCGATGCGACCTCGCAAGACCCTAAAATACGAAAAAGGCTCTAGTGGTGATTTTCGGTACTTCCCGGTAGGTTTTGAGATGTTGGCCTGCCGCCCGCGCGAAGAGAGGGAAAACCTCGCTGCCGTCGGGCCGCCCGGTGGGCTTTTCGCCTGTCGGATTTTCCGTCGCAGCTCTTTAACATGTTGCCAGTTAGATGGTTGTGTTCGCTGCCGCGCATCGACCGGCCGACTTGTGCAGGGCCTACGGGGCCTTCCAGCCGCGCTGCCCGATCAGTTTGACGAATCGGCAGCCGATCAACGGGAACTCGACGAACCGATTGTCCTTCTTCTCGATCAGAACCAGTTGCTGCGCTTTGTGATTGCCGATGGGCAGGATCATCTTACCGCCGACTTGAACTTGATCCAGAAGGGGCCCAGGAATGTCCGGCGCTCCGGCGGTGACGATGATCCGCTCGTAGGGTGCGTGCTCAGGCCAGCCGAGTGTGCCGTCGCGAATCGCGTACCTTATATTAGTGAGGCCCAGTTGGTGCAGCCTGACTTGCGTCTTTTCCGACAGTTCAGGCAGGCATTCCACGCTGTAGACTGTCTCGCACAGCGATGCCAATACGGCAGTCTGGTAGCCGGAACCCGTGCCGATCTCCAATATGCGATGCGTCGGCTGAAGCTGGAGTTGCTCCGTCATGTAGGCCACGATGTAGGGTTGGCTGATGGTCTGGCCCAGACCGATCTCCAGTGCCCGGTCATCGTAGGCCATGCGGGCAAGTTCTTTGGGCACAAAGCGTTCGCGCGGAATCTCGGACATGGCCCGCAGGACGCGGTCGTCGCCGATGCCGCGTCGGCGAAGCTGGTCCTCAATCATCTGACGTCGAGCCGACTCTGATGTATAATCGCGTGCGATCATGAGTGTGCTGCCGCATAGCGGACTGGCCGCCCATTATAACCCTCTCGACCGATTTTGGCACCGCGGACCCTTAGATGTCATACGTGCCGCGATGATGAAATTGACCCCTTCCCGGCGCGCCGGGACTCCGGGCTCTGATGTGGGTTGTCGCCGGGGAATTCAGAGCCCCAAGCGGCAGCGCGGGGTTAATTCGAAGAAACGCAACACTACCTCACGCCGATGCGGGCGAAGCGGTTGCCGGGCAACTGTTCGACGACGCCTTTGAGTTGCAGCATGGTCAGGCCGCTGGAGATTTTTTCGGGCGGGAGCTTGGTGGTGTTGAGGACTTGCTCCAAATCGACGCCCTCGACGCTCAGGGCATCCAGGATCGAACGCTCCTCGTTGCTCAACTCCGGCTCTATCTTGGAGGTCGTTTCGAAAGTCAATTGCTGGTAGATCTCTCGAATGCCCTCGGCGGCGTGGTGGAACTCTTCGAGAATGTCGTCGATCGTCATGGTCAGCTTGGCCTGCCCGATCTTGATGAGGTTGTTCGTGCCGACCGTACTGCCGTAGTCGATCCGCCCAGGCAGGGCAAACAACTCGCGGTTGTAGTCCAGCGTCTGGCTCGCGGTGATCAATGCGCCGCTTCTCTTGGCGGCTTCGATGACCAGTGTGCCCAGCGAAATCCCGGCGATGATCCGATTTCGCGGTGGGAAATTTTCCGCGTCGGCCGGCCTGTCGATGGGCAGCTCGCTGATCACGGCTCCGCCGTCCTTGACGATGCGCTCGGCGAGCTTTCGATTGCTATGCTCGTCCAGGTGCCCGAGCCCCGATCCGATCACGGCGATGGTTCGTCCTCGGCAATCGAGCGCGCCCAAGTGTGCCTGGGCGTCCACGCCGCGGGCCAGTCCCGACACGACCGTCATCCCCACCCGGCAGGCCGCCATGCCGAACTGGTAGGCCTGTTCTTGGCCGTACTGCGAGCAGCGCCGCGGGCCCACGATGGCCAGCGCAGTATTGTCCTTCGGCGACAGTGTGCCCTTCACGTAGAGACAGATCGGCGCGTCCGGGATCTCCTTCAGCAGGGCGGGGTAGTCATCGTCTTCGCAGCAGACCACGCGAATGCCGAGATTCTCAGCCCGGCGGAGTTCCTCTTCCACGAATTCCTCATCGTGCCTTTCGCGGATCGCTTCGCTGGTCGCCGGCCCGATGTTCTTGACACGTTCGAGTTCGCGCCGGGGCGCCCTCAGGATCGCTTCCACACTGGAGAAGTGCTCGATCAAATTGCGAAAGCGCAGCGGCCCGATGCCCTGCACCAAATGCATGCGCAGGCACTGCACGGCCTGCTCGGTACCCACGCTCGACCAATCCGTATTCATCTCAGCGTACTCCAAAGCCGACGATCGACAGCGGGTGCCGGCGCGTCATCGAGGACATTATCGGGCGTAGGTTACCTCGCCTGCCGCAATTGACTCGATCCTCCGATGAACCGCCTTTTGGACGTGGACATCCAACTGCTGCGCTGCATAACATGTTGTGAACCCAACGTTGCGAAAGGAAGGTCCTGTGTTTCGCCTCCTGCTTGTGGACAACGATATCACGCACGCCAACTTGACGGCGCGCGCCGTCAAGGATTTGCGTTTCGGCGTGACCATGAAGTATGCCCTCTCGGGCGCACAGGGGCTGTTGTACCTGGCCGGCACCCGCGCTGCCAAGAAGTCTCTGCCGGAAATGATCATCATGTGTGCGGATCTGCCCGACGCCGACGGCATGGATGTCTTTCGCACGCTGTCCGAGGCGGTCAGCCATGAAGCCATCCCGATTCTCGTCGTCTCCAAGTCGACCGATCGCAAGTTCGCCGCACCGTATTACAAGGCCGGCGCCACCGCATATGTGCCTTATTCCGAAGATGTCGAGAGCTACATGCGGGCGGTCAGCGACAGCGTCGCGTTCGTCGCCATGATGTCCGGTCTGGTTCCGCGGCAAGACAAGTTCTTCCCGGCTGAGGATCAGGCCGAACTCAAGCTCGGCGACATTCTGCAAGTTCACTTGTAAGCGCGTGCGCGAGAAGCGTCTTTTCAGAGCCGCGCCCGTCAGGAAGCGGTCGGTGTTCGCGGGCAAACCGCTCCCACACGGTCGCGGCTCTGGTTACAAAACTGCCTTCTCATGCATGCGCCCTCAACGATCCGCCGCTGATTCCAAGCAGTCGTCGTCCTTCAACCATTCAAGCAGCCCTCTGATGCTCCCCTGAGCAAGCGCGATGGCAGTGTCGGCTGCTCCGTAATACAAGTTCAGCGCGTCCCCGTCGTCGCCGACAGTGTAGCCGCAGGGGAACACGACGTTGTCCACGTCGCCGTTTCGTTCATAATCGGTTTCCGGCGCCAGCACATAGTGGTGGCTGCGGCGAATGCAGCGCGTCGGATCATCCAGATCCAGCAGCGCCAGCCCCACATAGTAATTCTGGCCGGCTACCGTCTGGCGGGCGCCGTGATAGGTCAGCAGCCAACCCTCTTTGGTCTCGATCGGCGGCGTGGACAGTCCGATCTTTGATCCGTCCCACCACGGGCCGCTGCGCGTGCTCATCAGGAGTTGGTGGTCGCCCCAGTGTTTCAAATCGGGAGAAAAGGAGATCCACATCTCCGCCCCGGCGACCGAGAAAGGAACGGGCCGGTGGATCATGGCCCAGCGCCCTCCGAATCGCCTTGGAAACAGCGCTGCGTCTTTATTCTCGGGCGGCAAGACCACGCCGAGTCGCTCGAAGCTCTTGAAATCCGCGGTCAGCGCCAGCGACACAGCCGGGCCGCGTTTCGAGTAGCAGCAGTACGCGACCGAAAACCGCTCCAGCTCTTCATGCCAGACCACGCGTGGATCTTCGATGCCCCATTCTTCTTCCGGGTGGTTGGCGGGGTCCGGCGGCAGGGTGGGTGTGTCATCGACGGTCCAGTCGCCGATGCCGTCAGGGGAACGCGCCGCGCACAAGTGTGAGATGCCGGCCCGATCTTCCACGCGGCACAGCAGCAGCGTCGCAGCCGAAGCTGAGCTTGCCCCGCAGCCTGCCGGCAGGCGCACGGCGCCGGCGTTGAACACCGTGCTGATCGGGTAGGGCCAATCCGCGCGCGTCAGCAGCGGATTGCGGGCGTGCCGGGTCAGGATGTCCTTCCGCGCGGCGGTCAGCATGGTGGATCCTCACACATCTCGGCCGACGCGCTACTTCTTCGCGGTCTTCTTTGCCGTCGTCTTGGTCGTTTTCTTTGCTGTCGTCTTGGTCGTCGTCTTGGTCGTCGTCTTGGTCGTCGTCTTCTTGCCGCGTTTTTTCTTGTGGGGTTTGCTGCGGGACTTGCCGTAACTCCCGCGTGCGATCTTACCCCGTCTCGTCCTGCGATCACCTCTGCCCATCGAGCCAAACCTCCATCAATAGTGCTGAGTGCTGAGCTCTGAGTTCTGAGTCCTGAGTCCTGAGTCCTGAGTCCTAAGTCCTAAGTGCTGACTACTGAGTACTGGGATCAAATCGCGTCCGCAACTCGCTGCGCGGCACATCGCTGCTCACCGGCCAAATCCGGCGCGGCTGCGGCCCAATCAATGATGCGTGCTCCGCGGTTCGTCCGGCGTCCGAACAACGACTGATTGTAGCCGACCCGGAGTGACTCTGTAAACCAACCGCCAGGATGGTGGTCAGTCGGTCTGGTCCGGCAGCAGACCGACGCGGTGGCGATAGTCGCGGAAGGCGGCGACGGCGTCGAGGTCGATTTGCTCGCACAAGTAGCCGGCTTCGCCGCGCGGGAGCGTGCGTTGGAGTTTTTCGATGTCCGGCCGATGCGCCGGATTGCAAATGGAGGCCGCGCCGGTAGTAAAGTGGACGCCCGCGCCCAGGGCCGGCGTGGCGGACGTGTGTGACGTGGCGGTCGGTGCGTTTGGTCCTGAGGCGGTTGGGGAAGCTGTGTGATCACGATGGCGCTTGTACAGTATGCCGCGGTCAAAATCGGTGCCGCGTGCGTGGACACTGCCGATCGACATATCGACGTCCGTGGGCGTATGCCGGCCGGCGGCCCAGTCGCTGACGATCACGGGCAGGCCGCTTTCAGTGGCACGGGTCAGGGCCAGAGCGTGCCACAGCGTTCGGGCGTAGACCACGTGGTTGTCGGACGGCACGGCGGTCTTGGCCGGCACGCAGAGTACATCCACACGGTCGATGAGTTGGCGCGTTCGCTCGGGCCACCACAGGTCTGCGCAAATCTGCACGCCGATGCGAAAGCCATCGACTTCAAACACGCCGGCCTCGCTGCCCGGTTCGTGCGTGTCGCGTTCGTGCGAGAACAGCGTGCGTTTGACGTATTCGCCGACGATCTCGCCGCGGCGATCGACGATCAGGCAGACGTTGTGCAGCACACCAGTGTGAAACACACCAGTGTGAGACCGCCCGGAGCGGGCGGGGCGCTGGAAGCTGCCGCCGACGACGATGACGCCGCAGGCCTTGGCGAGCGTTTGCAGGAACTGAGCGGCCTGGCCGGCCTGCGCAGCGACATCATGGTCGTCGATCATGCCGGTCCACATCTCCGGGAGCACGACCACATCGACGCCGGAGGGCAGTTCTTCGGCCATCTTGCGCAGGGTGATCATATTGGGCATGGGCTGTCGCCAGCGCAGCGGCGGCTGAAGCGTCGCGATGTACAATCGTTGTGGCATGGGCCGCGTCCTGATAGAGTAACAAACTTGTGGCGAGCAACTGATGGCTGGGCTCTGTCTGAAAACACCCAAGGAGCCGCAGACTTTAGTCTGCGCGAGGCCTCGCGCGGGTTAAAACCCGCGGCTCCTTGAAAGAATCCGAGTCTTCAGGCAAAGCCTGGTCACGAGATACGGTAGTCGTTTTCGTTCTGGCAGGAAAGTGCTATGTGGGTTCGATTCACTTGTCCGGCGTGCGCGCAGACGCATCAGGTCGATATGCCGGAAACAACGATACACATGACGTGTGGCCAGACGGGCCAGGCCGTCGAAATGCGCCTGACCGGCGGGGGGGATGTCAAATCGAAGGTCGTCGGCCTGGGGGACGACAACTCCGACGAGGCTGACAAATAGCGCATATCGGTAAGACCTGCTTGGCGCTGCCTTCGGCCGCGTAGGAAATTCGTGTCTTCCCACTGAGCCGTGGCCTTCAGGCCACGGACCGCTCGCGTGGCGATCTACGGATGGTCCGGACCCTGAAGGGCCCGGCTCAAGGAAATCCAGAGGCGGCATTGTTCTCGGACCTGGCCGTGGGCGTGATCATATCGGAGGCTAGTATCAGGGTGCGGTCTGGTCGTGTCCTGAATGAGTAGAATTAGCGACACGC
>JACZTW010000041.1 GCA_022573485.1 Planctomycetota bacterium | reverse complement strand
GGTGCCTTGGGACGGGGAGCACGCGTTGCGGGTGTGTTCGCGGAGGGCGATCCGCAGCTCCTGGAAAGACGCTGGCAGGGTCTCCGCGACATCATGGCCAGAACAGAGGCGATCCGGGAACACGTCCACGCAACCTACCGGCAGTATCACCTCAACACTGCGCTGCGGACGTTTGATCTTTTCACGAGTAAGAGCCTGAGCAACGAAGCGGTCCAACACATCGCCAACAGCGGTACGATTCATACGTACGGCCAGTTCGACTGGTATTCTTCCTACCGCAAGCTCGCACAAGCAGATGCGGCCCAAAGGTTAAAGCACGAACCCGTCGTCTCCGAAGAGGGGCACTACCCCAACGAAGCCGTCTTTGTTCTGGCCGGCTTTGCACGGCTCAGCAAGCGTCGCGGCAGTGGGGAGCAGACCATCAGCTATCTCGGTGTCGGACAATCGTACGGCGTCGACGAGATCTATCACAACTGGAGTTCCCCGGAAGACCAAGTGCCGCTGCAAGACACCATGCGCGCGATCGGGTACGTCACCACGCTGTCCGTCCCCACGCGTGTGCTTGAAGAACACGTGTTCCCCTCTTTGTCGCGGCGACAGATTCGCGCTCTGTTCGGCACGGCTAAGGATCGCTTCGGTCAACGAATCAGTTCGGAAATGATGGAATTCCAGGTTGAGAAACGCCTCATCAATGGGACCGCCACCATGATGATCGATCTCGAGCGCTGCACCCGTTGTGATGACTGCGTACGGGCCTGCGCTGACTCGCACGACAACAATCCGCGATTCGTCCGACACGGCGTCCAGCAGGGTCGCTTCATGTTCGCAAATGCCTGCATGCACTGTGTCGACCCCTTATGCATGATCGGCTGCCCAACAGGCGCGATACACCGCGCACCCGACCGAGGCGAAGTACTGATCAACGATCTCACCTGCATCGGATGCGAGGTGTGCGCCCAGAACTGTCCATACGACAACATTCGAATGGTCGAGATCCGCAATACTGTAGGCCTTCCCGTTCTGGACGAGGCCACGTACAAGCCGATCCTCAAGGCCACCAAATGCGACCTGTGTGCGGACAGTTCCTGGGGACCCGCTTGTGCTCGGGCTTGCCCCCATGACGCCCTGTTCCGCGTGGACACATCCAATCCGGTCGAGCTGGCCAAGAGATTAAGATAGTGGTTTCACTTTCAACCAGACGCTGGCTGAGCATTACACTTGCCACGACGCTGGGGGCTGCCCTGCTGTTTGCCAACTCCGTCTTGAGCATTGCGCTGCTCGATCCCAGCATGTACTCCGGATGGACGCTTCTCGGGATGATGTTCGCGCTGGCACTCTTCAACACGCGCAAGAAACTGTTACCCCTTCCGCTGGGCACTTCGGCGATGTGGCTTCAACTGCATATCTATCTGGGCTTCCTCTCCGTGGTCGTCTTTGTACTCCACACGGGCTGGCGGCTGCCCAGCGGACAGTTGGAAACGGTACTTTTTGCTTTGTATGTGTTTGTGGCGGGTACGGGCCTGGTGGGCCTGGCACTTTCACGCCTGATACCCATACGCCTCGCCCGACATGAGCAGGAGATCATTTTCGAACGCATCCCCATATTTCGCAAGCAGCTCAGCGAAGAGGCAAGAGAGATAGCGCTGAAGTCCATTGAAGGAGGCTCAACCATTATCGCTGACTTCTACCATGAGCAACTGGTGCGCTTCTTCAGCGACCCCCGGAACGTCTTCGCACACTTTGTCGGTGCACACCGGGTGCGTCACACCATCATACCAGAACTCCGTGCGTTGCGGCGTTATCTGACGGAAGCGGACATCGAAAAGCTCACGCGGCTCGAGGACATCGTGCTGACCAAGAACGGTCTGGACTTCCAGTATGCCAATCAGGCGGCGCTCAAGGTGTGGCTGTTCCTGCACATTCCGCCCACTTATGCGCTACTGATTTTCTCGGTGCTGCACGTTATCGTGGTCTACGCTTATTCCGGAGCTTTCAGTTGAAGCGCACGCTACAGGATTTCGGCTTCCGCGCCAGCGAATATGAACGCCCCACACAGAAATGGGTGTGCGGTTGGGCTGCCGACGGCTCACCCTGCCGCCTGGGCCCTTCCGCAGAGGGCCGCTGCGAACTCAAGGACCACCAAGGCTGGGAATGCCCGAAGTCTGAATGCGTGCCCAAAAAAGAAAAAGACCGCTGGCAGTGCACGCGCGCCAGGAGTTATGGTGGAGTGTGTACGGACGGCCCCCTGCCCGACGGCCGCTGCGCGCGACCGGTGCCCCCCTGCCAGCCGGTTCGCAACCTGCGCGCCAGGCGCGGGCTGCTGGTGCTGTGGTCCACAGCGGCAACGCTGACCATCCTGGCCATGGCGCTGTTGTGGCCGGAGCGCAGGCTGGGCTTCATTTCACCGGGCCCACTCAGCTCAAAACATGCAGCCATCGCCGCGGGCGACGCGCGTTTGGAAGCAAGCTGTCGTCAATGCCATGCTCTCGCCGCCACGACTGTTGGGCAGTGGTTTGTCCATGGGCCGACGACGACGGACGCGACATCCCAAAGTGACTTGTGTCTCCACTGCCACGACCTTGGTGACCGCGAGGACGCTGTGCTTCCACACGGAACGGCCTTCTCCCAAACAGCCGCCGTCGACGAAGCGTCGCCCCCACGCCTCTCTACGGGCACACCTTATGCAGTCTCGCTGGCACGCGCTCTTCACGAAGGACCACACATGTCCGCCGGAAAGATTGCCTGCGCGACATGCCACTCCGAGCACCGCGGCCCTGGATTTGATCTCACGAGTATGACCGACGCCCAGTGCCACATCTGCCACACAGGGGCATTTCGCAGTTTCGCCGAGGGACACCCTGACTTCGCGGCATATCCTTACGAACGACCGACGCGAATTAAGTTTGATCACATTAAGCACATCACACACTTTGATAAAGACGAAAAGGGTCAGGACATAACTTGCAACGACTGTCACGCATTGGATCAAGACGGGCAGCACATGATGGTCAACGACTTCGAGCGCTCATGTGCCGGCTGCCACATGAAAGGCATCCGGAAGTCAGAAGGCGTACTGTTTCTTAGTCTGCCTGATTTCAACCCGATCCTCGATGACGCATCGACAATGGACGACTGGCCGGAGACAACAGAAGGTATTCTGACCGGGTTCATGCAGTTTTTATTGCTGGGGGATGCGGACTATCCGACCGCTCAAAACGATCTTGCGGCGTGGTCTCTCATTATTGAAGAAGAGGAGCTGTCTGACAATCCTGAAAGTGATCTGGCTGCAATCCAACGGCTCGCAGCTGCGATTAAATCGTTACCTGAGAAGCTGCGTGATCCAACGTACATTAAGAACAGCCTGGACAGAACTTCAAGAGTGGAACACGATTGGATCGATCCGAGTGCTCTGGACGGTGGGCTGGGCGAAGACATCCTTGAACCCATCAAGAACTGGTTCACGTACACAGCGCCGGAAGACAACAAACAATCTGATCGGAATTGGACCCGCGTGGACTCGGATTCTAACGAGGATTCGTACGAGCTTATTTATTATCCCACAAGCCACACGGACTCATTCGTCATGGTCTGGCTGGATTTCGCCAGATCCAATATGCAAACCAGCTGTGAAGACGCCGCCTGCTTGTCCGCCGAAATGATCTTCGACGAACTTACTGGGGAAGGTCTTGCGGGCGACTGTTTCAAATGCCACAGTTGGGAACAACCGCAGCATGCGGATAACCCTATCCTCAACTGGCATCCCGCACTCATGCCTAGTACGGGTCGGCCCTTCACGCGTTTTTCACACGGGTCGCATCTCAGCCTGATGGCCGACGGCAACGGCTGCACGAGCTGCCATACGCGCAACCCAGACTACGACAGGGAAGAATTCACCAGGGCTTACGCCTCTCTTTTCAGTGAATTCACCAGCGGTTACCCCTATCGCTTCAGTGAATCCACCGGCAATTTCGCTGATATCAGGATTGAAAAATGTGCAGGCTGCCACGTGCCCGAGCGCGCTGGCGACGGTTGTCTGCGATGCCACAATTATCACGTCGGCACCGTGCGGTCGGTGATGACCAGAGGCCAAACGTTGCAGATGCTAATGGGTGAGGTTGATGCCCTCAGAGGCTGGCGGCATTCGAAGACGTGGACCCGACAACCAGTTGAAATCTTCTCTTGCCCCATATGTCGTAGGGTGTCTTTATTCGATCGGGCCGAGATGGTGAAGAGCTGACCTGCGTGATCCTTATGCTTGTTCCCGGCTTAACGTCTTTCAGTCTCATGGGTGATATTGACACATGATGTCTTCGAGCGGTATTCCGTCACCTTCAAGTCGATTCTTCTCGCGAACGCTCCAGGCCGCGTGCAGTGCGTCGCCCGGGCAGGTCCGTCGCCCGGGCAGGTGCCGGCGGTGTTGACGGGAGCAGGCCTTCTCACGATCGGCTCTCCAATTCGCTTTTCTTTAACGGTCCTTCGACCAGTCTGGGGGTCGCTCGCCGACGATACTGGATGAGTTCTGCGCAGATACTAACCGCGATTTCCGGCACAGTGATTGCTCCAATCGGCAGCCCAACCGGCGTTCGAACGCGATCAATCAGTTCTTGCGAGACACCTGTGTCCCGGATATCCTTGAAGATCATCTTGGTTTTCCGCTTGCTTCCAATCAGACCGATGTAACTCGCCGCACTGCGAATGACTGCCTCGAGCGCCTGGTGATCGTGACTGTGCCCCCGGGTCACGATGACAACATAGCAGTTTGAATCGATTGGGTGGCTTTTTAATCCCCGAGGAATGTCGTCAATGACGAGTTGGACCTCAGGCGGAAAGCGCTCCAGCGAGGCGTATTCGGCACGATCATCGAACACCATCACATGGAAATCCAGAGCCACGGCCAACTTCGCCAGGGCCTGGCCCACGTGACCCGCTCCCGCGATCAACAATGTCGGCGGGGCTTCCAAATGCAATCGATACTGCAGCGTCTTGCCTTCGTGCTCTACAACGACGGGCACAAAAGCGGGCTTATGTTCACGTGATTCCTGTAGGGCTTCTCTGAATGGATCGAGATCCACCTGTGGTGTGATGGGCATCACCGCGATGGACATCTTGCCTCCGCAGATCAGGCCGTCGTCCCAGCCGTAATCGTGATCGAGCACGAAGTCGTACAGCGCGGACTGTCGGCGGGTCAGTGCTCCGTAGGCACGCTTCTTCACTTCTTCTTCAACGCACCCGCCGCCCAAAGTGCCCAGAGTGCTGCAGTCCGCGCGCAGCAGCAAGGCCGCCCCGGGTGCTTGAGGCGTCGAGCCCTTGGTGCCCACGACCACGCATAAGGCGCAGGAGCTGCCCGCCTCTGCCTGGTTGATCAGTTCCTGTAGTACGTCAAGCAACTCACTCATGTCGTCGTCGCCCGTCTCTCTGCGCCGATCTCCCCACGCAATGATCGTACCGTCTCGGCGATTCGTTCGATGGTCCGTTCAATCTCTTCTTCGGTGTTGAACCGTCCCAGCGAAAACCGAATCGAACTGTATATCAATTCGTCGCCAATCCCCAAGGCTTTGAGTACGTGGCTGGGGCCGGGCGTTGCGCTGGTGCAGGCGGAACCGCTGCTGACTGCGATGTCCTCGAGCATGCTCATCAAGCTTTCACTCTCTACATGACGGAAACTGATGTTCGCCGTGTTCGGCAAGCGCTGTGCTGCATGGCCACGCGGCGGCGGGCCGTGAAGCACGATGTCCTCCAGGCGCGCCTCTAAGCCGCTGAACAGCTTATCACGCAACCTGCCAAGCCGTTGTGCTTCGCCCTCCATTTGCTTCATGCAGATTTCCGCAGCAGCCCCAAAACCGACGATTGCCGGTACGTTGAGGGTGCCGCTGCGTAGGCCTCGTTCGTGCCCCCCGCCATGAATGTTGGCCTCGATGAGGACTCGTGGATTCTTACGACGCAAGTACAAAATGCCGGCACCCTTCGGGCCATACATCTTGTGACCACTCGCGCTGAGCAGGTCGATGCCCATGCCGTCGGCAACCTCCGAGCGCTGCCCGGCGCTGAGAGGAATTTTGCCGAAAGCCTGTGTTGCATCAGTATGGAAAAAGACGCCGCGATCTTTACACAGTTTGCCGATTTCCGCGATCGGCTGAACTGTGCCGATCTCGTTGTTGGCAGACATGATTGATACCAGAATGGTATCTTCCGTCATCGCGTCCTGCAGTCGGTCCAGATCAATCTGGCCATAGACGTCGACGGGCAAGTACGTTACCCGAAACCCCTGGTCTTCGAGGTGCTTGCACGTATCCAGGACTGCTCGGTGTTCTGTAACCTGGGTAACGATATGACGCCCCTTTTCGTGATATCGATGAGCGATACCTTTGATCGCAAGATTGCAGCTTTCTGTTGCTCCACTGGTCCAGATGACTTCCTCAGCGGTTACGCCGATGAGCTGGGCTGCTTGCTCCCGTGCCTTTTCGACTGCTTCTTCCGCGATCCAACCGAAGCGATGACTCTTGCTGGCGGCATTACCAAAGTGTTCCGCGAGATAGGGAAGCATAACGTCCAGGACGCGCGGATCTAGCGGCGTTGTCGCGTTGTTATCCAGATAAATGGCTTTCATTCTTGATATTCTAGGCAGACGATTTCAAGATGCAGCGGATTGTGCCAATTGTACTGCCCGGACTCAATATCCGGTCTAGGCTCTGTCGGAAAACCCGGTTTTCGTAGCGGCCGACCTCGACTCGACTGAGCTCGCCGAAGTCCGTGTCGGCCGTCGGTCGATAGTCTTCGACCCTGAGGCTCAGACCCGAAGGGAGACGCCGACCGCTACAGGGATTTTCCGACAGAGCCTAGATCTCGCCCGTGCCCTGGTAAACAATCCCGAACCGGAGCACTACTGGTTTGTCCTGTCCCTCGATTCTTCCGGGAATTTGAAGGTACACGAGTTTGTGATCCTGGTGATGTTCTGCCAAACGGGGGAATTGGCCTTCTTTGTTCCTGACGGGTTGAAGGTTCATGGTGCTCGGATGACCCGCAGCATTGACTTTCGAGCTGATCCTGGCCAAATGGTCGTGGCCCGAGATACCTTTCAGCTTGCGGTCGAGCTTGCTGGGCGACAGCACCGCAAAGTAGCGCGTGGGTGAGGTGCCCAGATGATCTCCATCTTCGGGTTGCAGGCCCAATCTCAAGGTGTATACTCCCGGCGGAATCTCCTCGTCCCGAAAATCCCTCCGCTCTTTGTGAACCCTCAGCACGCCGATCAGCGCACCTTCGGGCAGGGTCTCGAACTCGAAAACGAACCTTCCCGGGACGGGCGCTTGAGACAGGGGCAGGGCTTGTCGAAACCAGAACTCCAGGAGCGGTCCATCCTTGTCGGTCAGGCGTAACACGCTCTTCTGCAACACTGCACGGATGGGTTCGGCGATCTCCTTTGGGGATTCGGCTGAGGTGGCGATCAACGTGACAGCGCGATCCTCCGCCTTGGCCGTCAAACACACCAGCGGCAGGACGACAGCAGCCGCTAACCAGCGCGTGTTGCCCGCTAACCAGCGGGTGTTGCCCGCCAGGAAGGGTCGCCGGGGGAGAATACTCCAATTCGTCATGGGCTCTGTTTCCTTGGACTGCGGTACGTCGTGTCAATATCGGTGAGACTTCTCGGCGGACATGTTGCAACTCCGGTCGGCCGGTATATCGCAGGAGCGGACCACGCCCGCTGGTGGGCGCTCAGCGATGGAACGTGGCCAGAAAGGCGCTGCGGCGGCCCGCGTCACTCCAAGTGACGCCCAACCCATCACCCTTGAAGCTACCCTCAACCGTGAGCGCGGGCACAGCATTGTCGACCTTCGTCAACGGAGGATAGAACGTCTCTTCGTTCCCGCACACGTGGTCCTCAGTCCCCAGGCAACGTGTCTCGATCTCCACGAGCCCCTCTGCCGACACAGAAGCACAGCCGCTCTTCGAACAGGCTCCAATGCGGGCCTTGATCGGAGCTACCTGCACGTCGATTACGTTCGCCAACAGTTTGCCGGCCATGGTCTTTGCGAAGCAGACCAGAGCCTCGCGCTGGGCACGATTTGCTCTTTGGTCCACGATTATGATTGATCGAGCGGGATATGGGTCGTGATTACTGTCGCCCAGCGTGGCGCTGGCTTTGACCACGCCGATTACGTTCAGCCCATTCAGCCGAACGCCGTACCAGCTGCCGCGCGTGATCGACCAAGTGAGAATCGCCTCCTCGCCGGTCAATCCCATTTCCGCGTTGGCGAAACAGGAGCCCGTGTACACATCGCACGAGCGGACTTCCACATAATTCCCCTGGATGCCGGTCTTCGGTCTGTGGGCGCCAGCCGCACCCGAGAGGAACATCATCGCGGCGCCGATCGTCAAGAAAAACCTGGAGCGTTTCATCCGATGCCTCCTATGTGGTGCGCGGTGGCAACCTCAAACTTCGTAGCACAGGCGTCCCGGCAAACATTCTTCATCTCCCGCCGCGCCGCCGTCCGGACCCAGGCAGGTCTGCGAGTGCATACACCAAAATAAACCGCTGCCCAGGCCGTCGTCCTTGATGGTCTCCGATTCGTAGAACATTTCCTTTGATCTTAGATGTTTGCAAACCCGATTTCCAGTTCGATTGTCCTCATTGCTCGCCATGGATCAATCCTTCTTTCCAGAAGCAGCCAGCAGTGCCCGTTTCACGGCGACCTTGACCAACTGGACTTTATACCCATTCCGGGTGAGCGGCGTAGCGCCGCGCGCCGCCGCCGCGCCGCATTGAGCCGCGACCGACTCATCGATCGACTTACCGTCGAGCAGTGTCGCAGCCTGATCCGACACCCAAGGTACGGGCGCCACGTGACCCAGCACGACGCGCGGGCGCCGAGCGATCGATCCGCTGTAGTCCAAGGCGACCGAAGCCGTGACCAGCGGCCAATCGAGGCTCTTGCGGTAGCGAACTTCGTAGGTGCTGTTTCGCAAGCCGCGCAGCGGGATGTTGATCTCGGTCATGATCTCGTTTGGCCGCAACTCGTTTTCCCTTTCGCCCGGTGCTTTGGGCACGCGGAAAAACGCTTGGCATTTGACTTCTCTGCGTTTCAAGTTCGGTCCGGTGAGTGTGACCGTGGCGCCCAGCGCAATCAGTCCCGGTGCCAGGCTCGACGGGCTTACGAAATAGGCTGGGCCCTTGTTGGCGTATATCGCGTGGTAGCGGTTGTCTCCATCCGGTACGAGCGAACTGCCCTCACGTTGGGCGAGCAATCCGAAGCCTTGTCTGTAGTACCAGCATCTGGGTCGTTGACACAAGTCGCCGGCTACCGTGCCCATGGCTGCGATCTGAGGGCCGGCGATTCCTGCGACGGCCTCGATCAGCGCCGGAAAATGTCGACGAATCGCCGGATGAGCGCTCAAGTCAGCCAGCGAGGTCATTGCACCGATGCGGACCTCATCACTGCGGGTTTCGATGTTCTTCAGATCGCTGACTGCTTTCAAGCTGACCACGCGCCGGGGCGTGGTGAGATTCTGTTTCAAGGACGTGATCAAGTCCGTCCCGCCGGCGAGGATTTCCGTCTGCCCCCAGGTATCGGCAAGCAGGGCGAGCGCCTCGGCAAGCGTGCTCGGACTGGCGTACTCGAAGCGGTTCAACTGAGCAGCCCTCCCGCAACGAGTGCGCTAATGACTTTGTCGGGTGTCAGCGGCAAGGTGCCGACACGAACGCCGATGGCATTGGCCACTGCATTGGAAATCGCGGCACCGGGCGAGATCACGGGCGGCTCACCCAGCCCGATGACGCCGCGATCATCGTAGCCTTTGCCGGTCATCATATGGACCTTGATGTCGCCGATATCCGCCAGACCGGCGAGCTTGTAGAACTCCATGTCGGCATTGAGCATCCTGCCGGTCTGGGGATCGTAAATCGCCTCTTCATAGAGGGCGTAGGTGATTCCCATGATCACGCCGCCCAAGACTTGACTCTCGGCGGTCTCGAGGTCGATGATCAAACCGCAATCCTGGACCGCGACCAGCTCATTGATCGTGATCACGCCGGTCTCGACGTCCACGGAGACGTCGGCCATCTGCACGCCCCCAACGCCACTCGAGGTCAACTCGCCCGCGCCCGATCTGGAGTGCCGGCCCTGCTGTGTGATAGACGCCTGGCCCAACAGGGCGCAGGCCTGTGGCCAAGTCATCGATCGTTTCGGGGGCCGAAGGCCCGGTGATACCCGCTGCGCGGGGCCGATCTCCTGGATTCTGCCTGCGGTGGCCTCGAGCCGATCAGGCGAAGTGCCGAGCTCAGGCGCGACTTTTTCCAGTAGTTCATTCAGAGCGGCGGTCGTGGCACGGCGCGAGGACGAGCTTATACCTCCGACCGTGGTGCTGCCGCCCGAGGCGCCGTCCGGCGGATAAGCGTTTCGCCCGATGTTGACCTGCACGGCTTCTAAGGGCAGGCCGAGCGTCTCCGCCACGACGATCGCGATTACGGTCAGAGTTCCGGTGCCGAGATCCTGCGAACCGATGTTGGCAATGACAGATCCGTCCGAGTGAATGGTCACGTCGCACGTGCTGTCGTGGCCTGCGCCGCCCCAAGTGTGCAGGGCAATCCCCAGGCCCCGCTTGATCGGGCCGGGCGTCCGGTCGCCCCGGCGATGGGCCTTCTTCGTGTAGCCGATCATGTCGGCCGCAATTTGGAGCTCTTCACGGTACACATCCGCCATCCGTGTGTGGTGCAGGTTCTTCAGGAAAAACTCGAGCGCGTCCATATCGAGCTTGGCTGCCAGATCCTCCATGGCACTCATGGTGATCAGACAACCCTGAGGATGGTTCGGCGCCCGCCAGGCCCGTGCCGGACCGCGGTTGATGGGAATGCCCTGAGAGGCCGTTTCCGAATTCGGGATATCTCGAAAGATGTAAGGCAACGGAGGCGCACCGGCCCGCCCCATGCCGCCGGAGCCCCATGCTTTCGATTTCCATGCCGTGATCGTACCGTCTTGGGCGGCACCGATCTCCACGTCGGCATACGCCGACGGTCGTTGGCCGGCGATCGCCAGTTCCTGCTCCCGATCGAGCATCAGCTTGACGGGCCGGCCGGTCTGCTTGGCGAGCTGGACCCCGACGACTCCCCAACGGTCCGGGCCGAACTTGGACCCGAAACCGCCACCCATGAATCGGCCGTTGACGTGAATCTTGTTCGCCGGCAACCCCGCAGAGCTGGCCACCTGTCCGGCATAGCCGGAGACGTTTTGCGTTGAAACCCAGAGGTGCAACTCGCCCTCCCGGAATTCCGCGACCTGTCCATGCGCTTCCAGGCAGCAATGGGTGATGGCCGCGCAACCGTAGCGTCCCTCGGCTACAACGACGGCATCTCGGATCGCTTGGGTCGCATCGCCGGATGACTTGGACCGCACCCGGCCTTCTCCCTTGGCAGGATCGCGATCGTCCATCAATGGACGTTCGACCTTATAGCTGACCTTGATTTTGCCGATCGCCTCGGTGGCCAATTCCTCCGTGACGGCCGCCACAGCCGCGATCTCCTGCCCAGCCCAATTGACGCGCTCGCCTGGCTCGAGCAGGACCATCACGGCCTCCACGCCCGCCATTTTCTCCGCGGCGGTGGTATCCACTGATTCAACCACGGCGGCAGCGTGCGGCGAGGAGAGAATCTTGGCGTACAGCATGTTGGGCAGATTGACATCGTGCGTATACTTCGCCCGGCCACACGACTTCAGCGGACCGTCCAGACGACTGATGCGCTTGCCGATCAGGCTTCTTTTTTCCCCGGCAGGCCATGCAATCTCCGCCATCAGGCACCCCCTTTCATGGCCTTGGCTGCATCGAGGACGGCGCGTGTGACCCCGCGGTACGTGCCGCAGCGACAGAAATTGCCGCCCAGCCCCTGCCGGACATCGTCAAGGCTGGGATTCGGGTTCTGCTGCAAGAAGCTTGTGCACGCCACCACGAAACCAGGCGTGCAGAATCCGCACTGCTGGGCATCGTTTTCGACGAACGCTGCTTGAACGTGGCTGAGATGTTGCGGATCTCCGAGGCCTTCGATCGTTGTGATCTTGCGACCCTGGACATCAATCGCCAAGGCAGTGCAGGCGTAGATCGGTTGTCCATCCGCCAGAACGGTACAGGCGCCGCATGTCGCTCGATCGCAAACTTTCTTCGCTCCGGTCAGATCGAGGTGATTCCGCAGCGCATCAAGCAGGGTGACGCGCGGCTCGACCTTCAGGGTTCGATCTCGACCATTGATATTTAGCGTGACTGCTACCGGCCCGGGACCCGCGGTCGCGGGTGGTTGCACGGATTGTGCGGCATTGCTGACGGAGTCTGCCACCGCGAGGCCAGCCACCGAGACGGCGCTGCCCTTCATGAACTCGCGGCGCGATAGGCTCGAGCCGGCAATCTGCTCGTTCTGTCGTGGCATCATCACCTCCAGCGAGTGTCCACCAGCGGGCGTGGTCCGGGGCTCGCTCGATTCCGCCCGGTCATTCTCTCGATCAGCGCCGCAGTCGTCAAGGGCGTCGCCCGTGCCTTCCTGGTTTCGTGGCCATTCTCCCGCAGTGACTCACAGGACGGTACGCGAGGGGCGCACTCGCCGAGACACGCCACGGGCATTGGTCAGGCCGATCGGGCCACACCCGCTGGCCGGCAGGCTACACCTACTGGTTAGCGGTCTGCTGCTATTCCATGAGCCTTCAGCAGCCGGCACAAGACCCTCAATGAAGGGCCACAGAACCCGTGTCGTTCCCGAAAACCCCATCTGGGCGGTAGCTGACGTGTCGAACGGCGGGTTGGCGTGAGTACGCGATGCAGGCAATGGCAGACGTTCGATGATGATGATGATATGATTGAGGAACTCGCGACGGATGGAACCGATCAGCCTCTCAACGAGCGGATTCTGCCAAGGAGATCGCGGAGCCGTAACGACTTCCTCGATGCCCATGTTCTTGATTCGCTGGTGGAAGAACTCGTCGTAGATCGAAGCTCGATGCCTGGCTTGCCAAGCTACAGGCTTTCTCCCGCAAAAGCGCACCAGAAAAAGCACATAAAGAAAACCGCCCGTGAATGGGCGGTTTGTTTCTTGGCGGCCGGCATCTTTGCCCTGCTGGGCTTAAGCGCCGAACATCGCAAGCACCGCGTTCAACGCAGCCTGCGCGGCATCACCCAGCCTGGCGGCGATCGCGCCCTCCGCGTCGAGTAACGTTTCGATTACCGTTTTTGCAGCTCCCATTCCTTTTCTCCTTGGGCACGTTTCGTGCCTCCCAAACACGGATACCCGCCCCGATGACGTTCATAGGAGTACCCCGAGCATCACCCAATCATTAAATACTAGACGATCCAAACCGCAAATGCAACGAGCAATTCATGATTTGGCGGACGTGAGGTTATCGGCCCACCCGCCGCCGTCATCGAGCGCAACGGAGGGCACGCGAGACGCCGACTTGGCAGGTAATGCAAACCGGCTCCGGTAGGGCCGATATCCGCACCAAATCCTTTTGATCATCACAGGCTCGCCCCCTATAATCATCTATTTAGAAAGCTAGCGTGTCTACTTTGGTGCATGTGGCCTCGTCGTTGGTTCGGGGCGCTTGCCGACCAACGACGCAACCTCGAGGAGGATGAGCCATGAAGAGAGCATGTGGAGTGTACAAGCGGGACGACCGGCACGCATTCGGAACCCTGGCAGGCATCAGCGTTCTGTTGCTCGCTGTCGGTGTGTTAGCCTGGCCGACCGTAGGTTTCGCTGCCGACGACACCAAGTTCGTGAGGGTTGACCGAGTCTTCGGCGTGAATCAGCCGGAGATGTTCGTCGAGGACGAGTTCATCGTGGTGTTCACACGCGATGCCCGTGCCAACACCACTGTGGGGCAGAACCGCTCCGGGATGCCCACGATCAACGTTCCGTCGCTACAAGATCTAATCGACCAGAATGGGGTGAATCGCTTTGCGCGACAGTTCCCGACGGCTAGGGCTCGTCCGGCCGGCTCCCCGTACCCCGACTTGACGGGTCATTACAAGGTCAAGATCAACGCGGGTGTCGACCTCGACACGGCGATGGACGCTTTTGCACGGAATCCCCAAGTGGACCACGTCGAGAAGATTGGCATCCATCCGATCCACATCGACCCTAACGACCCGTTCTACAAAGATTCGCCGATACCTGGCTTTCCCTACGATCAGTGGAACTACTTTGACCGCGACACGTCGGAATTCCCCGCAGAAGACTTCAGCGTGCAAGCCAACCTGGCCTGGGAGGTTGAGACCGGAGACTCCAGCGTGGTTGTGGCGATCGCGGACTCGGGCGTCCGTTATTTCCACAGTGACTTGGGCGGCTCGGACCCGCCGGGACCCGCCGACAACATCACCAATGGCAATGTCTGGGTGAACAACGGTGAGATTCCCGGCGACGGGATTGACAACGACGGCAACGGCTTCGTTGACGACATGGTGGGTTATGACTTTGTCGAATCCGTAAGCGGATTCTGTCAGTGCTGTGACACCGACTGTGGCATCAAAGACAACGACCCCCGGGACGGCAACGGTCATGGAACCCACGTGACTGGGACCGTCGCAGCCATCACGAACAACGATAACCGTGTGGCAGGCGTGGCCGGCGGCTTTAGCGCTGGTAGCCCGACGGACGCCGCCAACGGCGTCAAGATCATGGTTCTGCGCATCGGTTGGAACGCCAAATGCTTTGGCCAGTGCGGTTACGGCTTCGTGAGAATGGACTACGCTGCCGAGGCGATGAATTATGTGGCCGACCAAGTGGAGTTTGGTGGTGTCAACGTGGCCGCCTTTAACGCATCTTGGGGTTCGTCGAACTCGGGTGGTATCGATGCGGCTACGGACAACCTCCTAGCCCACGACGTGATGATCATACATGCTGCCGGAAACTCCAACGCTAACTCCCCCGGGTATCTGGGCAACAAGCTCGGCGTCATGAACGTCGCCGCCACTGATCGCGACGGCAACGGGGCGAGCTTCACCAACTTCGGCACCTGGGTGGATCTGGCGGCACCGGGTGTGGACATCTTGAGCACTTGGCACCATTTCCCGGATCCCGCGAACGATTACATCGCCGTCCTTTCCGGTACCTCGATGTCAGCGCCCCACGCCTGCGGCGTGGCCGCTTTGTTGGAATCGTGCGACGCGACGCTGTCCGGGCCAGACAAGTTCGACATTATGGTCGCAAACGTGAGGGGCTACTTCGACAACCGCGATCTTGGTTCGGGCATTTTGAATGCCAAGCTGGCACTCGATGCTGCGGGATGCACCGCTGCGCCCGGTTGCGCCACCGACGCCGATTGTGATGACGGGAATGCGTGCAACGGCGCTGAGACGTGCCTCGACGATACTTGTGTCGGTGGCCCGCCAATGGACTGCGACGACGGCAACGTCTGTACGGATGACTCCTGCGACCCGGCCACGGGTTGCGTGAACACCGACAACACAGATCCGTGCGAATCCGGGGATAACTTTTGTGTTCTTGGCGACACGTGTGATGGAGCCGGCAACTGCATAGAAATCGACGCAGCGTGTGAAGGGGGCTTCTGTGTGGGTGGAACAGCCCCACCAGGAACCAGCTGCACAAACGGCGTCTGTGTAGATAATGTCTGCGTCGGTGGAGGAAACGCCGGAGGCGCCTGCAAAGACGATGACGGCTGCCCGAACGACTGCACCGATGATGGTACAGACCTCGACTGCAATGACAACATCTTTTGCACGAACGATCCCTGCATTCCCGCCCAGGGGTGCGTTTATGACGACTCGGCATGTCTGGGGGAGGTGTGCATCAACCAGGTAAACGACTCGGACGGCTGTGACTTCGATCCGCCCGATAACTGCTACGGCGATGGCGATTCCGTATGCGTCACGGTGGACATCAGCAACCTCGGCGATCAAGACATTACCGGTGCGCAGCTGTTCATCACCTACGACCCCGACAAACTTCAGTTTGAGGGGATCGGCCCCGGAGACCACGATATCATCCTGGGAGACACCTGCGGCAATCTGGACGGCTGCAAGCGCCCAGGGGTCTCGCCCTTCCAAATCCCGGTTTTCCAGTGCCGGCCGCCGACCGAAAAGCTTGACAACTTCAACGACTGCGTTGGCGTGGGCCTTTGCGTTGCCGGGGTTTGCGACGGTGCCGTTTGCCTCGGCGGAACGAACGATGGAGATGCCTGCGTAGTCGATGGGGACTGTTCTGGCACCGCTTGCGTCGGCGGGCCGAACGACGGATTGAGCTGCGTTGACAATCAGGACTGTCCTACTGTACATTGCGATTTTGCAAGCGGAGACAAGTTCCCCGTTGGAAAGACGATAGTACAATGTCTCGGGCGGGATGCGAGCGGCAACAAGGCCGCCTGCCTATTCAACGTGACGGTGATTGACAACGTGGATCCAAATGTTACGTGCCCGGACGATGTCATCGTAAACAAGAATGCAGGATTGTG
>JACZTW010000296.1 GCA_022573485.1 Planctomycetota bacterium | reverse complement strand
ATTCTGATCAGGCCGTTGACAATGCGATACGACAGGCGCCCGTCCGGATCAAAGGCAGAAGTGGAGACCGTGCTCAAGGTCAAATCGAGCAGTTCTCCCAAAGTGAGATCCGAAACCCGTAATTCGACCGGCGTCGCCCGATCGATGTCTCCGGCGTCTTCGATTTTCTGCCAATGCACCACGATGTTCTTCAAGCCCTGTGCTCGAAACCAATCCAGAACATCTTCAAAGGTCTCCTGATCAAAATTTGCAGCCAGTATCTCTCGGTTCAAAAGTCGCATGACGTCTGCCGTCCGATCTCTGTGGTGTCGGCGATGCTTGGCGCGGATGCGCTCAAACCGGGACGCCACCGACTGGGCATCGACCTCCAGAGTGGGGAGCAGCAAGACGCACAGACCCATTGCAAGCACTGATCGGTTCGGGATCATCGCTAAAGCCTCCTGCAAGAAAGACCGACGGTTTGACTCGACCATCCGGGACGGACTGAGGACTGAGGACTTTGCCGACGCCGGCCCCTCAGCACTCGGTCCTGTCGATCCGAGACGGCGCGGACCCGTCTTGACACGGGATCAGCGCCCGGATTTACGTTTCTTGTTTCGGATGACTCGTGCCTGATCAAATGCTCCACCGATGATCTCGTGCAACTCGATGGTCTGCGAGATTATCAGTTTGTCACTGAACGGAGTGATCGTGCCCCTTCCCCCGCCTTCCTGCCAGCTTTGTGGGCGAACCTGCTTTAGCAAGTTCACGAGCTTCTGGAGTTCTTCCTCACGCATGCCCTTGAAATCCGGCCGACCATAGCCGGGATCGCCGGGTCCGTGAAAACTCCCCGTGTCGATGACATCAATGATCGGCTCCTGCGCGACCGCGCCGCTGGCGACCGCCGGATCAAGCTCCGAAACGTATGCGAAGGACTGCCCCACTCGCAGGAAGGGCAGCAGCTCATTTAGCGAGATAGGATAGAGTAAGTCCTCAACGTAGTAGGTTCGCGTGTAGACGTGGCGATCGAAGTCCGCCCGCGTAGAAATCTTGAGCATGCCGTCAAGAACGTGATAGGTCAACCGGTCCTGTTCTGAAGACGCCGCGCCGGAAACAAGTTCCAGCACCAAGTCCAACGCTTGGCCGAGAGTCACGTCCTGCAATGACAGCGTGATCGGCGTATCTTTTCCAATCTCACCGACCTTGTCGAGCAGCTTCCATCGAACGATGATGTTCTTCACGCCCTGTTCGCGAAACCATGCAAAGGCGTCTTCCAGAGATTCGTCATCGAACTGGACTTGCTCGACGCGCGTGTTCAAGAGCCGCAGCAACGCGATGGTTCGGTCGCGGCGCTTCTGGATCCGAGCTTTGTCCTTTTGTGTTTCCGAAAGTCGCGGCTTTTTCAACGATGCCGGGAGTTTCGGCGGTTCGAGGCCCGGGGCCGGTGCCGACCCCGCCATGATCAAACACGCCATCATGCCAAGAAGCGCAGAGCGATAACGCATCAAGCATCTCCCCGATTGAATGTCACTGTCTGGTCAACGCGAATCATGGGTTGGACGTCGGTCGTCAGGCCATGCGGTTCTGTGGGTAAGTTCGCCGACCGTTCTCGCGGCAGGCACTGCTGCCTACTCCCAATACTAGGCGGCACGTGGGCCGGTGTCGAGCGACGCCGGCAAGAAATATGAGTCCCCAAGCTGGGCCTAGGGTGCTCCGAAATAGCCCAAGCCCGTCCCTCGACAACACCTCACGATCATGTAACAATATACTGTTTCTGAGATTACGATGATCTTGAACGGGCAGGACGAATGAGCAATTCAGAAGCGCAAACATTGATCAAGAAAGGCCGGTATCGCGAGGCGGAGGAGGCCCTGCTGGTCTCGCTGGAAGATCCTGAGGCGCCGGTCGAAGACTGGCCCGATGTCGTCGAACGAATGGTCAAGGCCACCCGGGACAACACCGCGGAGACGGTGGCCTGGGCTACGCTGGACGCGATTCAGTTGCGACTGCCGCAAAAAGAGGCCATCCCGCACTGCGTGCGGATTTTGCGGCTTTTCTCCAAGAATGACGAGTTCCGCACCCGCGCCGTCGAGATGTATCAGCAGGCCTATGAAATTGAAGGGCTCGAACAATTGATCGAGATCTCAGGCCTGCGCGGCGGCAAGCCGGTTCGCCGAGCCCTGCAAACGCTCGACCTGTGCCTGGGCATCAAACCAGATGACTACCTGGTGCACAAAGACGAAGGCCCGCCGGCCCAAGTGGTCAGCATTGAATCGCAAAACTGGAACGTCCGCCTCCGCACGCCGACCGGCGAAGAACTCTTCGATCCCGTGACCCTTGGGGATCAATACGAGCGGGCCGACGACGGCGATTTTCGAGTGCTGCAGCAGTTCGATCCGGAAGGCTTCGCCAAACGCCTCAACTCGGATCCGGCGAACATCGTCCAGACCATCGTCAAAGCCCATGACAACAGAATCACCTCGGATGACTTGGAGCTGATGCTCTCGCCGCGGTACGTGCCCAGCAGCCAGTGGTCGAAGTGGTGGACCAAAGCGCGCCATGCGCTCAAGAAAAGCCCCAGCATCCGGCTTGAAGGGCGAAATCCGGTCATGATCACCCTGCAGGACAAAGTCGTCGCGATCGAAGACGAAACCTGGGCCCTGTTTGACATCCACGCATCGCCCAAGGCTTGGCTTGACCTCGCGCAGAAGTACGTACGCGAGTGCAAGTCGCGCAGCATGGAGCACAAGCCCGAATTCCTTTTACGACTTCGCGACGCGGTCTCGACGGAGGCAGCCACCCTGGAACAGCGCCAGGATTCTCAGACGCTGAGCGCCTGCCTCACGGTGGACCACATCGGCCGCCTGGCCGGCGAGGAGCCGAATGATGCCGAGGCTGTGCGCATCATCAATGAGGCCAGTTGCGTGCGCGACGCGTTCGTGACCTTGCCGGCCGAAACCTATTGGGCTGGGGCGCTCGAATGCGTCAAGAAGAACCGACCCGACGACTGGGCGGAGGCTTTTGTTGAGTTAATCCCCATCGCCGCGCCCTCGCGTTGCGACGAACTGGCTGAGGTCGTCCGCCAGGACGGGAAAGATCACTTGCTCGGCGGGCTGGTGGACGAAATAATGAGCGACGTGGTTGGGAACGTCAACGGCATGTGCTGGCTCTATCAAGGCCCGAAGAATACAGCCGCAATGCAGATCCCCACGTTGACCACGCTGGTGACACGCTTGCTGAGCGCTTTGGATCAAATCAAGCATTCGGCAACCATGCCCCCGGAACTGGCCCGGGAGGCGCAGGCACGAATTCGAGCGGTACTCTCCGCCAAGAAATGCCAACGATTCAAAGAATGCCTGGAACAAATTGACGAAGGCATGGCAGACGCCCTGCGGACGCAAGTCAAAAGGGCCTCGGGACTGAGCGATGCCGGCCGGACTGATTTGCTCAACAGTATTCTGGGCCGTTTCCCCGCGCTGTGGGTCAAGCCGCAGAAGAAACCGTGGGAAGATTCGCAGATTCTGTTCTGCACCGAGGCCGGCTACGCCGGCAAGGACGCGGAACTGGACGAGCTCATCAACGTGAAAATGAAGGAAAACGCCATCGCCATCGGCAAAGCCGCCGAGCGCGGTGATTTGAGCGAGAACTCCGAATACAAGTTCGCACTCGAGGAGCGCGATCTGCTGCGGGCCCGCGCTGCCGAGATCAAGAGCCAGATGACCATCGCCAGAGTGATGCGCCACGAAGATGTCCCCACCGAGCACGTCAGCGTGGGCGCCAAGGTGAAGTTCAAGCATGTGGCGACCGATCGCGAGATCACACTGACGTTCCTCGGCCCGTGGGAGTCGAACGTCGATCTCAATATCCTCAACTACCAGGCGCCCATCAGCCAGGGATTGATGGGCCTGAAAATCGGCGAGTCGGCGGAAATCGACTTCAAAGATTTCGAAGGCCAACTCGAGGTGATCTCTATCGACAGCGGCATCGAGTAGCACTACACTGCCCTCGAGAGAGGCTTCGCACATGTCCGAACCGGGCTCTCCAATTGAAACACACCACCGCGACGGGGCAGAGGTGATCACCTTCAGAGATCGCATCCTGTTGGATCACAGCGTGATCGATCGGATCGAGAAGCGCGTTCATTTCGTAAAGGAGTACTCATGCCGGCACCGGGTTCGCCACTGCACGTAACCACCACGGAGGGCGTTACGGTGGTCACATTTCGGGACCGGATTTTGCTGGACACCGAAGAACTCAAGATCAT
>JACZTW010000040.1 GCA_022573485.1 Planctomycetota bacterium | reverse complement strand
GCTACACGGCTCGGGGTGATATGGAGAACCGCATCAAGGAACAGCAACTCGACCTCTTTGCCGACCGCACCAGTTGCCACGGCTTCATCGCCAACCAGTTCCGCCTGCTGTTGGCCTCCGCCGCTTATGTATTGATCGAGCATCTTCGCCGCGTGGGGCTGAAGGGAACCGAATTAGCCAAGGCCCAGGTGGGTACCATTCGCCTCAAGCTCCTCAAGGTCGCCGCCCGCGTGGTCACTTCGGTCCGCCGCGTGATTCTGCACTTCTCCAGCGCTTACCCTTACCAAGCCCTGTTCCGCTTGTTGGTCGCCCGCTTGGCCCCCACCTGACTTGTGTACAACTCGAAAATCGCCGTGGGGGAAAGGGGGTTTTGTGCGCCGATCAAGCCCGGCGGCGTGCCACCTTCAGCCAAACCACAACACAAGCACTCGCAACAGCTCCATCACACGACTTATGCAATATGCGGGTTAGACCAACCCCAAGAAGCGATCGAACATTTCTTGCAGCGGTCGGTCCGCCCGTAACGGACCGTAATCCGAAACCCGCAATTGAAACGCGCTCCCCTGCGGCTCGCCGCTAAACACACTCCTGAGAACGCTCATTTGAGTTTCAGGATGGTGCGGACTTCGTTGAGGTTCGAGCAGTCGAAATGTTGCTGTAACACGGGCTGGAGCAAGTCGGCGCTGCCGTATCTTCGTTCCTGTCGCAATAGCCTCCGCAGGTAGAGATCCAGTTCATGCTCTCCGAATTGCGCCAAGAACTGCTGCGTCGCGGAACGATTGAGCCGTTGAATGTCGTCGATGAGCTGCCACTTGGTCATGCACGCGTCCTCCCGGGCTTGAGTGCAACAGTCTCATATCGGCCGCCTCCCTCGAAGGGCTGAAGCGGGCGGTGATTCGTCCGCCCAGGTCAGGCACGCAGATCCCGCAACCGGCACGCGCAGAATCTGCCCCGCCCCAGCGCCCGACTTCAGCGCAGTTACACACGTGAATGGTTCAGCGCAACAATCGCCGTTGTTTTTTTCGTGTATTTCATTTTGCGGCGCCCGGCGGCGCCCGGCGGCGCCCGGCGGCGGAGAATTGACCGGCCGATGATCAGGCGGTATACAGCGACGCATGGCGATTCAGTTTAACTGTCCCGGATGCCGGCAGCCTGTGGAAGTGGACGACGAATGGGCCGGCGAGCATGTGACCTGCCCATTTTGCCAGCGGGTGGTCACTGCCCCGGCCGAGTCCACCATCACGACGCTGCAAAACGATCTGCCCCCGACGGCCCGGAGACTGTCCCCGTCTGGTCCCGGCGGAATGGTCGCGACGGGCACTGCGGCGACGCCGCGCTACAACCGCCTGGCTGCGGTCGGGTTTGGACTCAGCCTGGCGGCGATCTTTCTGCTGATCCTCGGCCAGATCATGCTGCAGTTCGTGGTGGATGAAATGGGGAAGAATCCGACATTCGAGGAGCAACAAAAGAAGACGATGGAGCTCTACAACGATCCCGAATCCGCGGGGCGAATGCTGCTGGGGCTCGGATCGTTAGGTCTGAGTTTTGTCTGCTGGCTGGCTGGTGTGATTGTCTCCGCGATCGCCGCGACTCGGAAAGACCTACCAGGCCACCGTCTGGCGATCGCCGGCATCACGTGCTCCATCCTGATTCCGCTGCTATTCTGCGCCGGCCTGTTATTCGGATAGCGGCCCGCCGACGAGATCCGCCCCGGGTGTATCATTTCGCTCCAGGGCGCGCTCCTGGGCCGACTTGATGGTCAGCGCGAATCCGGCGGCCAACACGTAAATGATCGCCGCAATCCAATAGGGCAGGGCGGCGTTCCAATCGTAGAGCGCTCCGGCGATCACGGGGCCGGCGGCGCGCGTCAGGCTGTTCATCCCGCTGGCCACGCCCATTGTCAGGCCTTGTTCGTTGGCGGGCGCCTGTCGCGAGAGCAGGGCCCGAATCACTGGATCTCCCAGGCCGACGCCGAATGCGATCGGCACGCAGGCCACCAGAAAGATCCCGAACACGGGCCAGCGCTGGGCGAACGCGATGGCCAGAAACCCGCTGGCCGATACCAGCGGCGCGAACACCAGAATGTTCGGCTCGCGCAGCCGCCGGACCAGCCGTCCCACCAGCCCGCCGCGCACGATCACGATCAACAGCCCAATATAAACGAAGACGCCCATCACTTGGTTTCTGCTCAACTCGAAACGATACATGCAAGTGTAGACCAGCGTGGTTTCGAATATGACAAAGCAGAATGTCAAGGTCACCAACAGCAGCAGCAACTCCCCCAGCCGCGGGTCTCGGATGACGTGCCGCAGATTTGTGAAGAACAACCGAGGCTTCGGCTGCGCCGAAGGCGCCACCTCATGTGTCTGTGGTTCCGGCAGGAAACGCCAGACCAGGAAAAACGAAATGCTGGAAATGACCGCCGCG
This sequence comes from Planctomycetota bacterium, assembly GCA_022573485.1. Classification (GTDB taxonomy): domain Bacteria; phylum Planctomycetota; class Phycisphaerae; order UBA1845; family CAIVHJ01; genus JACZTW01. Next base: position 14,158 of record JACZTW010000040.1, on the reverse strand, counting down.
CCGAAGGCCGGCCAGCATGTGCCGGTGGTCTCGCCGACTACCTTCGTGCCGAGGATCAGCAGCCCGATGCCCAGCGCCGGTCCAATTACAAATCCCAGTCCGATCATGGCGCCGATCATGCCCATGCCCCGGGCCCGCTCTTTGCCCGTGGTGATGTCGGCGACGTAGGCTTGAACGGTCGCGATGTTGGCGCCGGTCACGCCATCGAGCACCCGGGCGACAAAGAGTAGCCACATCCAGGATCCGAGGTCGCCGAGCCCCAGCAGCAAGTGGGCGCCCACGCTGCCCGCGACGCTGACCAGCAGCACCGGGCGACGCCCAATGCGATCGGACAAGCGACCCAGAATGGGCGCGAAGACAAACTGGGCCAGTGAAAAACAGCCCAGCAGCAGGCCCAGCAGCGTGCCGCTGGCATCGAATCGTTTGGCGTAAATCGGCAGCAGGGGGATGATCAGACCGAAGCTGCTCAAATCAACGAGCGCGATGAGGCACAGAACAAGAAGTGGAGAGCGTTTCAAGCGTCACGATCCGGTTGGTGCAGTTAATCAGGCCAGACCCAGTACAACAGCAGCGCAGTATAAGCGCTGGACGCGGCATGGCAACTGTTGTCAACCTTCGTAAGGACGTGTCGTGCCTGACAGATCGTCTGCCGCTCCGTGCATCGCACTCACAGACTGATCCGCTTGGCCAAGGCTGCTAAACGGCAAGCCAACGGGTGGGGTGTTTCGATTTGACTTCGTCGTTTAGCAGTGGTGTCAGATCTCGATTCCCTCGCTCGCGTCGGTCTCGCCGGCCGAGCCTCCTTCGGACGAGCCCGAATCGGACGAGCCCGCGTCATCCTCGCCCGCCGGCAGGACGATGATATCGTCGAAGCCTCCATCGAACACGCTCGAGGAGCCTTCGATTTCGATGCTCTGAGTGACATCACCGGGGTTATCGAGCGAGGCAGCTTGCACGCTGATTTCTGTGACGGCATAGACCCTGTCGTCGATGAACAGGCCGCGCGACCAGCCCCAGTAGCTGGGGTATTCCGCTGCCGCATTGGGCTCGGTCGAAATCTGGCCGCGAAGCGTGATGCCATCCTGCGGCGTCACATGATACACTTGCACGGCCGAAGTCTCATACTCCCAGAAATCGCCGTAGATCTGCACCGGCAGGGCCAGAAGGTTCTCCTGCGGATAGAACGTTATGGCTTTGTGATTGTATTCCGCTTCGGAATAGGTGCCCGGACCGCCGATTTGCTTCGTGGTCACGAGTTGCGGGTTACTCAGGTCGCTGACGTCGAAGATCGAAAGTTGCAGGCCCTCGATGAAGCCCTCGTCGGTGCCCGCCCGGCCCAGCGTCAACAAATGATCTTCGTCCAGGGGATGAATGTACTCTGAGAAGCCGGTGATCTTGAGTTCGCCGGCGACTCTCGGATCTGCGGGGTTCGACAAGTCGAGCGCGAAGAGCGGATCGATCTGCCGGAAAGTGACCATGAAGCCCCGTTCGCCCAGGAAGCGGGCGGAGTAGATTTGCTCGCCCGGCGCCAGGCCCGTGATGGAACCGACGGTCTTCAGTGTGTCGCCGTCGGTCGCCAGCACGAACACGTTGTTGGTCGATGTCTGTGCGTCCCACGCCCAAGGCCAGCCGGTGGTGGTCGCGACGCGAAGGTGGTCCTGATACTCCCCCAGCGCAAACTGATTCACCAGCCGGCCCTCGACCGAACCGCTGGCGGAATACACGGCGCCGCCTTTGGTCAGGGCGAACTTGTGGATGTCGAGCGTCTCGCGCCAGTCGCCAAAGTAGTCATAGTCCGGGTCGGTGAGGTACAGCGCGGTGGTCGAGGCATAGACCGTGCCCGGATCCGCCATAATGGCGACCGATCCGAATTCCGCTCTCGGGTTGGTGGTGTCAATCGAAACCACGGATGTGATGTTATAGCCGTCGGGATCGGCGGGGCGATAGAAATCACCCCACGACACCAGCGTGCCCGAGTCCTGCGAACCGTCCGCGAACGAAACGCCGTAGGCGGGAATGAACTTCTCGATGTTGTCGGTCGTGATCGTCGCGGGCTCCAGATCGAATGGGATGTACGGCGATTGATTGAGAACGATGTGCAGCACGCCGTCGATCATACGGCTGTCCACATAATAGCCGTCGAGCGTCCATTGCGCTTCGATCACCGGCATTGCGGCGTCCGAAACGTCGATCACCGCGACATTGGTCTTTTGATGCTCATAATACAGACCGTACTCTTCGATTAGCTCCACGGGCGATTGTATGGCGCGCGGTTCGTCCTCCCGGCCGTCATCCACAGCGCCGCCGCCCAGGAGGATTATCGGATCATCGAGGTAGACCTGTTGCGGCTGAGTGATTGCGATGACGCGATCGGCATTGAGGTACAGTTGGGAATTTGACCAGCTTGAGCCGTCCAGCGGAACGGAGGCGAGTTCCTGCAATTCGCTCGCGGGATAGGCTTGGATGATGCGCAGCTCTGAGCCCACCAGCATGTAGATGTACTGCCCGTCGGTCTTGACGACATCCGCCTCATCGACGCCGATCTCCTGAACATTGGTGTTCGAGAATCCGGGACCACCCACTCCCGAATCGTCCGATACGGCGCCGCCATCAGCAGCCGGTGCTGTCTGGGCCACGGGCGCGGGCGCACCGCCCAGAAAAAGATCCGCTTCCAGAATGAGAAAATCCCCATCTCGGCCGTAAAGCTGTTCCCGGCGGGCGTTGATTTGATCTCGGAAAAACTCGATCCAGCCTTCGGCGGAGTTGATGCGCCTGAGGTTGGCCTCACCGCTATCTTTGCGGTCCGCGTTGGGTTGAAAGGTCAGATCGATCCAACCGAGATTGCCGCATCCGGCCAACAGCGCCAAAAGCACCGCGCCGATCCATACCATCCTGCCTTGCCTGCACATGACGCATTCTCCTCACTAAATGCCTGTGTCGCCGAACTTCGAGAGGAGACCCGCTCGCTCCCTCTGCCTCCCTAAGTATGGCCGATCCGAGTGTCCGGGCAAGTCTTTACACCCGGCCCGAGGTCCGCCGAGGCCCGCGCAGAGGGCCTAACGCTCTGCCAACCATGAAGTTGAAATCCAAAAAGCCCACAGCCGTCCAGGGGCGACTGCGGGCCTGGGATGTTGTGGTAAGCGTTCGCCTCAGGCGGCGACCACGTCGTCTTCGAGGGCCACTTTGATCTTCTTCAGGGCTTTGTTTTGAATCTGCCGAACGCGCTCCTTGGTCACGCCGATGATCCGGCCGACCTGCTCCAGCGTCTTGAGGTGCGGCTCGTCGTCGGCGATGGTGTCCAATGCAAAACGCTCCCGGATGACCGTATTTTCGACCTCATTGAGGTGGGCCAGATTGGCGGTCAGGATGAGTTTCAAATCGTCCACGAAATCCTCTTCCGCCGCGATCCGCTTGCGCTCGATGTAATCGCTCTTCTCCAGTTCCGTGGTCAGTTCGACGGGAAACATCCCGCGATACCGACCCGTTCGCATGGCCAGTCGCGAGAAGCTCTTGAGAATCGCCCGGCAGGAATAGGTGCTGAACTTGAAGCCGCGTGCCGTGTCAAACTTCTCCACGCTGCGGATCAGGGCGAGATTGCCCTCGCTGATCATGTCGTTGTAATCCAGTCCGGCCAGCCGCGATCGTTTGATCATGGACATGACCAGAGGCATGTTCCTTTGGATGATCTCGCTGCGCAATTGGTGAGCGCGGCGGGCCCAGAGCAGAAAGTCGCGCGACGCCTTGACCGGGAAAACACGGTCGGCGTGCGCCTGGAGGATGTTGTAGATTCGATAGCGTACGTAATTATAACGGTCAAAGAGGAATCGTTCGGTTTCAGCGGTATGGGAAGGCCCGGCGGAGCCCATCTTGTCGCTGTCCGGCGTGGTCAAGTCGGCCTTGGAGCACTTCTTGAGTGCAGCCGCAGCTCCGGTCTTGCCGAAAAACTCGCGCTCGGTTCGGGCCAACTTGAACTTGCGAGAGTACACATATTCGGCCGGCTCGTGCAGGTGCTTCTCGAACAACTTCTGGTCTGCCCGATCGAGCGAATCCAGGAACCTCTTCCGCGGCGGCCGTACGGAGGGGATGAACCGATCCCCCGGACGACTTACCTCCTTCGTCGTGCCAGTTGACACCATGCCGTTCTCCTCAGCCTCCGTGGGCTAAATGGCAGCTCATCCCTATTATGGGATGTCCGCCGGACACAGCATTATTGCACTCGCCTCCTTGGCAAGCGCTCTCCTCTCGTACTCAAGTTTCTGCAACCCAATTGGTTACGGAAAGCGTGACGCTTCATACACATTCTCATCCCGACACCGCGCAGCCGAAACAACTCTCTTCAAACGAGAATTGCGTCGTTCGCCTAGTTTTCGCGGGGGGAGGATGTGTGGATGAAACTATGAGACTAATTCACTTTCAAATATAGCACGGATTTTCCAAGATGCAAGTACAATTAGAGCATTCTGAATCGACTTGGTTTGCAATTCCGATAATACAGCCGCACGAGATCGCGATTCCGGGAAATCAGGGTCGAACACGCGGTCCCCTGCCGAGCACTCCGACTCTCTCGCCATGCGGGACTACTCATATCGGAGCGCTTCGATCGGGTCCAGCTTCGAGGCGCGGATCGCCGGGTACATTCCGAAGAATATGCCGATGAGCACGGACAGGCCAAAGCTGATCACCACGGTCCACAGACGGACGATGGTCTCCCAGTCGACCAGCCGTGTGATGACCACGGCACCGGCGCAGCCCAACAGCACGCCGACGAGGCCGCCCAGTGTGGACAGCACGACGGTCTCGACCAGGAACTGCATGGCGATGTGGCGCTGCTTGGCACCCAGGGCTCGGCGAATGCCGATCTCGCGGGTTCGCTCAGTAACGCTGGCGAGCATGATGTTCATAATGCCGATCCCGCCGACCAGCAAGGACACGGCGGCGATGATGCCGAGAACGAGTTGCTGGTTCCGCTTCTTGCGCTCGGCCTGCTCCAGATTGGCGAGCGGTACGCGGATGTCGTAATCCTGCTTGTCGTGCGTCTTCTCGAAGACCCGTGCGACCATCTTCGAGACCATCAGCACATTTTCGACTTTATTGACGACGACAAACAAGCCGCTCAATTCCACTTTTAGAAACTCGCGCGTGCCGCTGGCACGCTTGAGGATCATATCGCCGTAGCGATCGTTGGCGGTGGTCAGCGGGATGTAAATCTCTCGATTGAAATTGCGCTCCTGCGTGCCGCGGGCCGGGGCGCCGGCAGTCTTGACCGGGCTGATCACGCCGATGACACGATACGGAATTCCCCCCGTGCCCGGATTCTGAGCAAACAGCGACTCGCCGATCGGGTCCAGCAGCGGGAACAGAGCTTTGGCGATGTCGTCTCCGATGACGCAGACCTTGGCGCGCGCTTTGAGATCCTGCTCCGTGAGCGCCCGGCCGCCGGGCTGAATCTCGAGATTGACGTTGTCGAACAGCGTGTTCGACGTGCCGATCACCGGGGCTGCGAATTTCTTGTCGTGATACGTGACTTCGTAGGCGACTTCGCGCAATGGAATGACATCGACCAAGTGCGGAATCGTCTTCTGGATGATCTTCATATCGCGGCGCTTGATGCCGAATTCCAGCATGGCCGTGTTCTGGCCCTCCGCCACTTGAGCGGCTTGCTGGGGGCGAACCGATTGCACGATGATGTTCTTCGTGCCCATCAGCTCGATCAGCCTCAATTCGTCTGCCGAGGCGCCCTCGCTGATCGACAACATGCAAATGACGGCAGCCACGCCGAAGATGATGCCCAGCACGGTCAGCATGGACCGCAACATATGCAGCCGGAGGTTGCGAACCCCCAGGCGGATAGTTTCGAAGAGGAACAGATTCACGAAACGACCTCACTGTTGCGGATAATGACGGCCCCCAGCGGCCACCCCGCCCAAAACTCCATTATAGCCGGATCATCCGCCCAAACGACACTATAAATCCAACGCTCCGTTGGCCTTAGTTCCATTGATCCCCATCCCGTGCGTTTTCCGATATCCCAATCGTTGATCGAGATGTTTCAGGCAGGTTGCGGGAGCCTCCCGCGGAGCACGCCATGTTGTACGCCGCCATGGTCTTTTGGTTGATGGTGTTGGTCTTTGCCGCATATGGTACGCACCAGTTGTGGGCGGGGATGATGAAGCCGAACGTGCTCAACATCGTCTTGCTGCCCGGCACTCTCATTGCCCAAGCCGGCCGGATCGTCGGCATGCTCGTCACGGGCACCCAGATCAACAACGCCGCCCTCTTGACCACCGCCGACCAGAGCAAGACCACCAAGAGCAAGGCCTCGCAGCCGAAGATTCCCGTCATCGGGCCGGTGCTCATTGCCCTGTTGCCCATGTTGACCTGCGGATTCGCGATCCACCTGGTCGTGACGACGATCGGCCAGAACGTGCTGACCATGCCGACGGAATCGACATCGAATACGCTGCCGCTGACCTTCAATTCGCCGTGGGAGCTTCTGCGAAGTACCATCGGCGTGGCCGAACACGTGACCGGCATCGTCCTCAGCAGCGACTTTCGGAACTGGCAGACGTGGCTCTTTGTGTACTTGATCATTTGCCTGACCGTGCGCATGGCGCCGATGCCGGGCGCGCATCGCGGCGCCATCGGCGCGGTCCTGCTCATCGGCGTCCTCATCAGCGTGGTGGGCCGGTTCGCCGAGACTTCTGAAGGCGCGATTGAGGGCCTGTGGGACCTGCTCAATTTCTCGGTCGGCTGCCTGCTGTGCCTGTTACTGCTGTCGTTGATCGTTCGCGGCGGCGTGGGCTTGTTCCGGATTTTGACCAACCAGACCAAGTTCAAATAGGCTGGCGATCACACCCACTTCAGCGGTACAATAGCCGCTGACATGCCGACGCAGACCAACCGATTCGAAGTCCAGACGCAGGGCAACAACCACGTGCTGAACATCACCGACGCCGTGGCCCAGGCTGTTGACCGCGCGGGCCTGACCAGCGGCATCGCCACGGTGTTCGTCGTCGGCTCGACGGCCGGCATCAGCACCACCGAATACGAGCCCGGCCTGGCCGATCACGATCTCGCGGATGCCTTCGAGGGAATCGCCCCCGAGGACGGCACCTACGTTCACGAACAAACCTGGCACGACGACAACGGCCACTCACACGTCCGGGCTACGCTGCTGGGTCCGAGCATCACCGTCCCCGTCGTGGATGGCCGCTTGACGCTCGGCACTTGGCAGCAAATCATTCTTATTGATTTCGACACTCGCCCGAGACGCCGCGAGATCATCGTCCAGACACTCGGCGAGGCGCAATCGTGACAAAGTCCCCTTCTCTGTGGCAAAACGCAACGAGCAGATGCCCTTGTTTGCCACCAGCTTCAGCGGGTGGTAAGAGTAACCGCAGCCTGATCTTGAGCCGCTTTAGCCGGGCTTTTCGAGCATTCAAGAAGCCCGGCTGAAGCCGGCTCACGATGCAAGTTTTCGACTTGGCCACCACCGACTAAAGTCGGGGGCAAACAGGACACGCGCGCTGTGACTATGATGGTGTTAGGAGATACCTCACAAAGCGAAGGGTGACGCCATGATGCTGCCAAGAATGAAAATGCTGTGTTGGATACTGATTCCGACGCTGGCGATGCTGGGCGGATGCTCGGTAGCCGGCGACGATGGCATCGACAACGGCGACGCGGACAACACCAATCAAAACACCGGAAACGCCAACGACAACAGGGATGGCCCAACCAACGACAATCAAAACGATAACAGCCAGCCACCCGCCAACTCCAATGACAACGGCACGGGCAACGGCAACGACAACAGCGATCCCGGCAACACCAACGCCAATACAAACGACAACGTAAACGACAATGGCAACACAAACGCCAACGGCAATGTGAATGACAACACCAATGCCAACGACAACGGCAATACCAATGGTAATGCCAACGACAACGGCAGCGACCCTTGTCCGGGCGGTTTCACTCTGGCGATCGACGTGATCACCAGCGGGGCGGGTTTCGTTTCCGTCGATCCGCCGGGTGAATGCTTCGCCGCAGGCACTGATGTCACGCTCAGCGCCTTCGCCGAAGATACGTACACGTTCCTCGCTTTCACCGGCGGCGTGACCAGTCAATCACTCGGTGTCGTGGTGACGATGGATGCCGACAAGGCCGTCACTGCCACTTTCGCCGGCAATTGCTTCATTGCCAGCGATACGGTGGTGCTGGAATTCGATGCGTTCACCGGCGATTTCATCGGCGAGTTCGTGACGCCCGGCGCGGGCGGGCTCAGCGGTCCGCTGGGGGGCGCGACGTTTGGGCCTGACGGCGACTTGTACGTCTCCGCCGCCGACGGCGTGCGCCGATACGACGGCACCACGGGCGTCTTCGTGGCCCAGGTCGTCGGCACCGGCGACGGCGGCTTGAGTTCCGCGTTTGGACTCGACTTTGGCCCCGGCGGCAATCTGTTCGTGGCCGACCGCGATACGGTCCTCGAATACGATGGCGCCACGGGCGCCTTCGTCGGCGAATTCGTGACCGCCGGCGATGGCGGGCTGGAAGGCGCTACCGCACTGCACTTCGGACCGAGCGGCAACCTTTTCGTCGTAGGCACGCCCGGCGGGAGCACAGCCAGCGCCGTCTTCGAGTATGACGGCGACAACGGCGCGTTCATTTCAGAGTTCGTCCCGACCGGCAGCGGCGGGCTGGGCATCTCGTTCGATTTCACGTTCGGACCCGGCGGCGACTTGTTCATTTCAACCACCATTGCCGGCAGGGTCATCCGCTACGGCGGCGCCACCGGTGAACCGGAGACCTGCCCGTGTTCGTGCATCGTCCCGTGCCCCAGCGACCTCCTGCCCGAGGCAAACTACGTCATCAGCAGCCTGGCCTTCCCGAGCGGAGTAGCCTTCGCGCCCAATGGGAACTTGCTGGTCGTCAGCAGCGGCGACATCCGCGAGTTCGCCGTCCCCGCCGCCGGCCCAACGGAGCAGACCCCTTTCTTCACTGCCGATCCCGCTGACCCCTTCGCCATCAACATCATCACCTTCATCACCTTCAAACCACTGCCGTAAGCCCCGGCGGACTCATGGCCGACGCGCTCTTCCGCGCCCGCCGAGCTTGCTTCGCGCCGTTTCCCCCAGCCGGCCTTGGGCTTGCGGCAAAATGGCTTTGTTCGGCCACTGAGCTTTTTCGCACTTTCGCTCTGTATCGACATTCGACGTTTCACACGGCTCTGTTGTTCTCTTCCTCTTTCCTGATTCATAATGCCGTCTTGATTCCCTGTTCCCTCTTCCCAGTTCCCTTCTCCTGTTCGCGCACACCGCAACCGCCCCAACTTCGCCCACCTGTATAACTTGCCACCCGATCGCTGGCCAGCGGCTGAAGAGGCGATCAGCGACAAACGCCGGGGTCAAAAGCCAAAGAGTTTTCACTCGCAACCAAATGGGCTCCAATGGCTTGCAAAAATGTCAAAATTAGCCTGTGAATTTTACGGAGATTTGATCCTCCAGTCGGCAACTTAGTTGTGGAGATCGCGTTGAATTCCCACAAACCGAGCACGCCCGGATGGTCCGGGCTGCGCGTCCCTCACTTCTGGTTTGAAAGGAGCACGACATGAACCGTCGAACGACCGTCCCGATCCTCTTGGCCTGCGCGTTTGCGCTTCTCGCCCCACCCCCCGCGCTAGCGGACTACTTGGGCCTGGAAGTGGTCGAGCGAAGCGATCTGGAAATCTGCAAAGACCAAACAGAGCCGTATATTCCATTTAAGCTTGACGTGTGCGACGTTCATGTGGTCTTCGACAACCCTGACGACCGTTTGATCAGCACGGCCTTCTGCGACGGCAGCACCACCGACCCCGCCGGCTTCTTCCAGCATCCGCTGGGCGGCAACACCGCGCCGGCGTGCGGCCTGATCCCGCTATTTCCCACGCTGGTGTGCGACAGCTTCGTCACCCTGGGCCTGGAGTGCGACCGCGGCGGGAGCACCACCGACCCGGACTTTGACAGCACGGCGTTCAACACTTCGGGCGAGGTCAGCGGCGGATGGTACAACAGCGCCCCGTCCAACGGCCAAGGCGCGCCCGATGCCAACGGCCGGGTGCTGATTGGCCGTTTTTCGTATAAGCAGAACAAAAACACCACCGGCGAAGTATGCGTCTTCACCAAACTCGCCGGCTCAGACGACATCGTCGAGTTCCTTCTAAAACCCTTCGACTGTTCCAACCCCGGCATGCAGAGTAGCGGCGGCGGATGCCTGCCGGGGACCACACGGTATGTGGACGACTCGGCAACCGGCAATAATAGCGGCATCAGTTGGATGCACGCCTACACCGATCTTCAGAGCGCCCTGGATGTTGCTGCAAGTGGGGACCAAATCTGGGTCGCGGCAGGAACCTACAAGCCGACCAAGCCGGTTGGCGCGCGCGCTGAGACCTTCGCACTGGCCAACTGCCTGGAAATCTACGGCGGGTTTGCCGGGACAGAGATGGACCTGAGTGAGCGCGACTGGTTGGTCAATGAGACCATCCTCAGCGGCGACATCGGGATACCGATCAACGTCAGCGACAACAGCTACCACGTCGTCAGCGCCGGTAGCAGTAGCTCGGTGGACGCAACCGCCATCCTGGATGGTTTCACCGTAACCGCGGGTAACGCCAACGGTGCCTTCGCAAGTCAAAACGGGCCGGACCAGGGTAGTGGGGTGAACATTTGGACCACTTCAACGCCGCAGCTTGTGAACTGCACGTTCCGTGATAACTGGTCTTACAATCACGGAGCGGTCAATGATCACGGCGGGGCGTCCATCAGCAACTGCGTTTTTAAGGATAACCAGCAGACGGGCCTGCCCTCCGAGGAACCCCCGTTCGTCGCACTTGGTGGAGCCGGATTGTACATCCATGGTGACACAGCGTCTATGGTCACGAGTTGCCGGTTTCTCAATAACAGTTCGGTGGCCGATGGGGGAGGTGTTTACATAGCCAGGAGCTTTGACCCCACTCCTACCAACCAGGCCACGTTGTCCAATTGTATTTTTTCTGAAAACGTAGCGCGCAAGGGTGGCGCTATGTATATCAACGACGCTTCCAGTCCACTTATTGAGAATTGCACCGTCGTGGATAACCATGTAAATGCGATTCCAACGGCGTGGGGCGCCGCCATGAATATCGAACCCCTCTGTGAAGCAGTTATACGCAACTGCCAGTTCATCGATAACAGCCCCTCGCCCTCCGCCAGCGGCTACGGCGGCGTATACACGTTCGGGAAGAACACCCGCTTTATAAACTGCCTGTTCTTGAGCAATTCAGCCCGAAATGGCTCAGCAATATACTTGAGCGGGGCAGATGCCCATGTGGATGCGACGAACTGTTTGTTCTTGTATAATCTGGCGGACTCGACGGGAATCCCCACGGGTTTTGCCAGCGGTGCCGCGATCATCGCCGACACCAACAGACAAAACAGTTCTGTGAACGTCACCAATTCCTTGTTCGTGGGTAACCGCACTATTATCGACGTTGGTGACGCTTATGGCGGGGCGATTCACATTATTGAGGGCTCCCTCACACCGACGACGACACTGACGGCGACCAATTGCACTTTTGTCAGCAACAAAGCGGAAAATGGTTTGGGCGGAGCAATTTTTCTCGAGACGACTGGCAATAAAATCGACAACTGCATGTTCTGGGACAACACCGACGGAGGCCCAGGCGGAGAATCGGCCCAAATCTATCTGGACACCGGCGCCGCTGTCATAGTCGGCTACACGGACATCCAAGGGCTTGACCTTACGAAAGCGGGCCCCTTCTGTCAGAATCCAGGGGGCACGCCGCCCTGCGAAGGCAACATCAACGCGGATCCCATCTTCGTCAGTGGACTGCCATCGGGCAACTGGACCGCTGGCGTCTACTGCTGCCCGACATGCACGGCAGCAGAATGTGAGAACGCGGGGCTGAAAGTTGGACAAACGAAGCTGACCGACGCCAATGCCAACGGCGGCCAGGGCTTTACCGACGATGAGTTTCTTGGCAAATTCCTCAATCCAGACACCGGGCAGGCCCTCGAGACGCTCATCGTCAGCAACACCGCCACCGAGCTCCTGGTCTGGGGGGATTTCGAAGCCGCTGGAACGAGCGGGGCGTCCTACCAGCTCAACGACTATCACCTGCAGCCCGGGCCTGCCGGCTCGCCCTGCATCGACGCGGCCGACAACAACGCGACCGGAGCTTGCGACCTGGACCTCGACGGCAAGGAGCGCTTCGTGAACGATCCGGGGACAGAGCCGGACCCAGGTGTTCCATCACCGGAACATCCTCTCGACATCGTGGACATGGGTGCCTACGAGTTCGGCGGCGATCCGGAGCTGGATTGCGACGGGAACGCCCTCGCCGATAGCTGTTGCCCGGCCGACTTCGACGGCGACGCTGCCGTCGGCGCCTTCGATCTGGCCACATTGCTGGGTACCTGGGGCGACTGCCCCGAAGTGTGCATTGTGGGGGTTTCCACCTGCGAATGCCGGGCCGACCTCGACAACAACTGCGACGTAGCGGCTTTCGACTTGGCTCAACTGCTGGGTAACTGGGGACCATGCCTGTAGCGGGCCAAACGTGAAGGGCGAAGCGTGAAGCGTATTCCATGCTGGGTGCGGGACGATTGTCCCGCATCCAGTAAACTCTTGAGGGATTTGTGGAAGCAATTTAGCAGCACAGTGAATACAATTGTCTGTAGGCGATTCCGATGAGTACAACGCAGCCAACACTTCTGATCCTCGTCTCACTGGCCTGCGCGCCAGTGCTTGCCCGTACGCACACGACTTGGTATGTGGACGACGACTGCGTCGCTCCCGGAATCGGAACCGAGGAGGAACCATTCTGCAAAATCCAGGACGGTATCGACGCGACCGCTGACGGTGACACCGTACTGGTCGCTCCGGGAACGTACACCGGAGGGGGCAATCGGGACATCAGTCTGTTCGGCAAGACGATCACGGTATTAGCAACCGACGGGCCTGACGTGACGACCGTTGACATTCAGGGCGGTCCCACCGCCATCCACCGGGGGTTCTTCTTGATCCACGGTGAAACTCGTGAGACGCTCGTCGAAGGCTTCACGATCAAGAACGGCTATCTGATCGGCGACACCGGTGGGACCGGACCCGGCGGCGGTGGCGGAGGTGGAGCGTTCTACATCCGCAACAGCAGCCCCACAATCCGCAACTGCGTCATCCGCGACCACATATCCGCTACGCTGAGCCCACCGTTCCCTGTCGATGGGCGCGGTGCGGGTATCTACATCGATGGGAACAGCAGTGCAGTGATCGAGAACTGCGTCATCGCCGACAATGTTGCCGATAGGCGTGGCGGAGGTATGTATATCGGTTATGACGGTAGCACTGTGATCGTCCGAAACTGTCTAATCACCGGTAATTCTGCAAGCAATGGGGGCGGCATTTACAACACGTTCGGTAACACGACCATGATAAACACCATGATTGTCGACAATGTAGTCGCCTTCAGTGGGGGCGGCTTGAACAGCGAGAACTCAGATTCTTTCCTGCGTAACTGCATTCTCTGGGGAAACCAAACTGAGGCAGTCGGCCCGCAGATTGCCGTCTCCGGTCGTCGCATATTGACCATCGAATACAGCAACGTCCGAGGTGGGTTGAAGGACGTTTACGGTTGTTGCGATTGGGAGATCAGTTGGGGGCCGGGCATGATCGAAGCTGATCCGCTGTTCTTTGATTCGGAGAACCGTGATTTCCATCTGCTGCACGGCTCGCCGTGTATCGACGCGGGGAATAATCTGGCGGTGCCGGAGGATGTCACGACTGATTTGGACGGCGGGCCTCGGTTTATCGACGACCCGGACACGCCCGACACCGGCAATCCGGACCCCGACGCGCCGAAGCTGCCCATCGTCGATATGGGCCCGTATGAATACGACCCCGAGGACTGCAACAACAACGATACGACGGACGAGCAGGACATCGCCGACGGGACGAGCCAGGATTGCAACACCAACGACATTCCCGACGAGTGCGAAATCGATTGCAACGGCACCGGTCAACCGGACGACTGCGACATTGATCAGAGTATCAGCGAAGATTGCAACGACAATGGGGTACCCGACGAGTGCGAGATCGACGCCGACAGCTCGGCGCCAGGCGG
>JACZTW010000295.1 GCA_022573485.1 Planctomycetota bacterium | reverse complement strand
GCACAGCCACATCACCATGAGCAGCACAATCAGCCAGTAATAACCGAACTGCCGGGGGCCGCTGAGCGGGTCGAGGGCGTTGATGCCCACGAACGTCGCCGTCGACACGACCACGACCATGACCATGCCGAAGCTGCGACGATGAGCCCGGATTCGCACGCCCTCGGGCGTGTCGAGCCGGTCCCACCAGCTCGGCTCGGTTGCGGCTGAAGAGCGCCGCACGAGCACGTAAGCCGCTGCGACACTTAAGCCTAGGCCGAGGATCGCGGCCGAGACCACGAACTCGATTGTCGTCGAGAAGATCATTGCACCGCTCCCCAAAACATCCATTCTCTACCATATTAGAAGTCCAGGCGCTCGATTGCAAACCGCATTTCTGCCATTTGGTTTGGGCAGACACTGGGTCATTTTGCCGACGATACTATCGATACTGCGGGTTGAGACACCCAGCGCTCGCTCCGTGGGGGCCGAGGGGAGAACACGAGTGCCATGACGGATCGACACATCGACTACGATCACGACCACGAGCATCCGGAGGGTGAAACGTATACCGAGCGTATGCGCCAAGCCTCCAAGCTCGCCATCCACGGCATCATTGTTCTTATTCTGCTGTACGCCGTACTTTTGTTCGCCAAACTCATCCCCGAGGTACATCACGAAGATCACAGCGCGGACCCAGCCGCGGCGCGGCACGAAGACGGCGATCATGCCGAGGCCGACGCGCACGAGCCGCCTCCACCCGAACACGCCGAATCCGCCGACACACACGACGCGGCCGAACATAGCCCGAGCGGGCACAGCGACGAGCCCTTTCAGCCCCACTATTGGGCGGTCATTCCCTTCGCCGCACTGCTGCTGTGCATCGCCATTCTGCCGCTGATGCGATTCACGGAGCACTGGTGGCACCATAACAAGAATCGCTTCTTGATCGCCGCCGGCTTGGGCGTCATTACATTGCTCTACTACGGCGTCGTTCACCCCGGCGGAATCGCCAACCACTTCACCGGCGCACACGGCACTGCGGAGGGCTGGCCGACCGTCTTCGCCGCGTTCAGCAACGCGATCTTCGCCGAGTTCATACCGTTCATCATTCTATTGTTCAGCTTATACGTCATCTCAGGCGGGATCAGCCTTCGCGGCGATCTGCCGGCGCATCCGTTGACCAATTGCGCGTTCATCGGTATCGGCACGCTGCTGGCCAGCTTCATTGGCACCACCGGGGCGGCCATGGTGCTCATCCGGCCATTGCTCGCCACCAACGCCGAGCGTAAGCACAAAGTGCATACAGTGGTATTCTTCATCTTCATGGTCTGCAACTGCGGCGGGCTTCTTTTGCCCATCGGCGACCCGCCGCTGTTTCTCGGTTACCTGCGCGGCGTGCCGTTCCTATGGACTTTGGGCCTGTGGCCTTATTGGGTGGGCGTCAACATCGCCTTGCTCGTCATTTACTACATTTGGGACTTGCGGGCCTACAAGAAAGAAGACATCAAGGACATCGTACGCGACGAAGCCGAGGTTCGGCCTCTGAAAGTGACCGGTTTAGTCAACCTGCCTTTCCTGCTGGGTGTGGTGCTGTGCGTGGCGATGATTGTGCCGGGCAAACCGTTTCTCGGTACGAGTTTCAGCCCGCCGCACTTTTTCCGCGAGGCTGCGATGCTGATGTTGGTGATTTTGTCACTGATGTTCACGCATCCGCACACCCGCGTGCTGAACAAGTTCGACTACCTGGCCATCACCGAAGTGGCCGCCTTGTTTTGCGGCATCTTTTTGTGCATGCAGGTGCCGGTCGAGATTCTCACTCTCAAAGGCTCCGCCATGGGCATCGATTCGGGAGTCAAGTTCTTCTGGGCCACCGGAATTTTATCCAGCTTCCTCGATAATGCGCCGACCTACGTGGTCTTTTTCGAGACGGCCCGCGTGCTGCCGGCGGGCGCCGACGTCGTCACCCTGGCGAGCGGTGGGGTTATTAGTGTAGAGTATCTCGTGGCCATCAGCCTGGGCGCCGTGCTGATGGGCGCCAACACCTACATCGGCAACGGCCCGAACTTCATGGTCAAGAGCATCGCCGAGCAGTCCGGCATCAAGATGCCGTCCTTCTTCGGCTACATGCTGTACAGCACCTGCGTCCTCATTCCCATCTTTGTCATCGTGACCTTCCTGCTGTAGGCTGCGTAGCGGTCGGCGTCCCTCGACTGAGCCGTGGCCTTTAGGCCACGGACCGCTGTAGCGGTCCGCCGCAGTGGACGGAGAGTCCGGACCCTGAAGGGCCCGGCTCAAGGACGGTACGGACCGAATCACGCGACTTACGGACATGACTTTCCAACTTAAAGACGGTCGAACCTGCACCATTCGCGAGTGTGTCGAGGCGGACGCCGAACTCGTGCTGAAGCTCTTTCGCACCGTCGCCGCCGAGTCGGACAACCTCGGCCGCCTGCCCGACGAGATCAAATTGACCATCGAGGAGGAGCGCGAATACATCCGCGCCCGCCGCGACAGCCCCAATTCAATAATGGTGCTCGCCGAGGTGGATGGCCGGCCAGTTGCGCTCGCCGGCGTGGAAGGCCCGAAGCTCAAGAAATTCGCCCACCACGGCGAGGTTGGCATGTCGGTGCTGCGCGAGTACTGGCGGCTCGGCATCGGCCGGGCGATCCTCGACTACCTCGAGGCCTGGGCTCGGCAAGTCGGCTTACGCAAGCTCTGCCTGCGCGTCTACGACTTCAACGAGCCGGCCTACCGCCTGTACTGCAGCGCCGGGTTTACCGAGGAAGGCCGACTCAAAGCCGATGTCCTCCGCGCCGACGGCACCTACGGCGACACCATCTACCTGGCCAAGCACTTCGTCTGACGTGCGAGCGCGCTTTGTTGAAAACGGAAATCAAAATCAATTGAGCCGGGCACTTCAGGACCCAGGCCACCCGTAGATCGCCCTCCGCGGCGCGTCCCTGACCCCTTTAATTCCCCGTAAGCCCGGTGCATTTGAGCATCGTAGTGGGTTGGGGCTACTCATCAAAGAACATCCACTGCCGGAATCTCCGTCGTAGCTCTTGCAGCTTCGGGCGGGCGAACTCGTAGTACACGACGTTGATAAGAACGAATGCAATCAACCAGATCAGTATCAACTCAAAGCTCATGTGGCGCACTCCACTTTGCGTAGTCCGTCCAGAGTGCATCGACGAAATTCGTGGGGTAGTACATGACCAACGGATGTTATCGGACAAGCTGTGGGGCCGCAGGTGGACGATCGCGGATGCCGCGGGGGTGTGTCTGGAGAAAAAAACTACGGCGGCAAAGTTCGCTTGAGCAGAAGAGCTTCAAGCTGGCGGAGATAGGGCTCCGGGTCGCGACGGAATCGCTGACCCAGCGTGCGGGCGCGGCGGCCACGGCTTTGGCTTCGCGTAGGTCGGCGAACAACTCCGCATTCAACAGTTCGTCGCGCAGCTTGCCGTGGAAGCTCGCGGTGATCGCCGAACGCATCGCGGAGCAATATCCCCGGATGGCGGGGGCCTCTCGGTCGCTTCGGCCCTGTACCTGCCGTTCAATCGGCCGGATGCCGCGAACGCGCTTCTTGAGTTCTTTCTTGGCGTGACGATCCGCTTCGTAGAGGGGCCTCGCCGCCTCGCGAAGGTAGTGAAAATGACACAATTGATGGGTCACCCTCGGAAGGGCGCTGGCCACCGCAAGTCAACTTTGCCGCCAACGTTTTTTTAAGGGCAAAACGACCGGCTGCTTGCAATTCATACGGAACTTCCCGATCCTCCAACCGTCTAATGAAGAGGTGTTCGACTTTTCCGTATCAAATTCCTTCAGGCAAAGGAGTCTAAGAATGAACAGGTACCGACGATATCAGCTGGGCGTATGGACGCTGGTTCTTTCGTTGACGATTCACACGGCGGCGCTCGCCCAGGACGCGGACCGGGCGACAGCGTTGACCATCTACAGCACCGCTGCGCCCGGCGCCATCCCGCCGGAGATGTATCGGCCGATCGCTAAACAGCAAGCGCTCTATGGCCGTCCATACAATCAGGCCATACCGGGCTATGCCGTGGTCAAACTGGAGCGCCCGATCGAACTCGCCGCCGGTCGCAGCACGATCCGATTTGCAGATGTGGCTGCCCTGATCGACCCGACCACGGTGCGCTTCATTTCGCTGACCGATCCCGAAGGCACCCACGTTTTGGAGCAGAATTACGAATTCGATTTGGTCAGCTCCGCAAAGCTGATGGAGCGCTACTTGGGCCGTCAAATCAC
>JACZTW010000039.1 GCA_022573485.1 Planctomycetota bacterium | reverse complement strand
AAAATCGCCGTGGGGGAAAGGGGGTTTTGTGCGCCGATCAAGCCCGGCGGCGTGCCACCTTCAGCCAAACCACAACACAAGCACTCGCAACAGCTCCATCACACGACTTATGCAATATGCGGGTTAGGATGCCGGTCACATTCGTCCGGACGGAAAACTCCACCGGCCGTGCGTGCCCGTCGGCAAACGTATGGTTGTGGGTTCGGATCTTTCCATGCCATCCCCAATTGAAGCGATCGTTGTCCGTGTTCGAACTCCAGCGGTTCCAATACTCGTTGCCCCGGTTCTTGGTCTCCGAAATCAAGAGTACGCGAGACGGATTCGGGATTTGCGACATCGGCCTCATCCACGCACCGATGGCGGAAAGCGTCTCTCCCGGCCGGCCGATGAGCGGCGCGCCGGTCCGGTAACTGGAGCCATAAATGTCGTACAGGCTGACGCCGAATTTCAACTTGTCTTGGTACGCGTCCGGGATGGAGGTGTCTCGCTCTTCAAACCCAATGTCCGAGGGGCATTTGAAAACATCAAGCACCAACTCTTCGTCTCGGCGTCGGTCCTCGTCCTCCTGGCCCCAGCGGTCCGCCATCGCGCCTTTGAACAAATGCTGATTGAGCGGGCGCGTCGGTGGGCCGAATCCGACGTGCATCCCGTCGTTGTTGTCGTAGCCCGTCGCGAAAAACCCATCTGCATAATCGCTTGAGCCCGACTTGCCGCCAAAGCACCTGCGGGCTCCGGAAAGGTACCGGCTCGTATTATTGAGCGTCACGTTCGGATGGGCAGGGATCAGCATTTCGCTGGGATCGCCGGCCGCGTAGGAGAAACCGGCCGAGCCAATGTCGTGGAGATTGCCCATACATTTCATCGACTTGGCCTGCTCGCGGGCTTTGGCGAGCGAGGGCAGCAGAATCGAGATCAGCAGCGCGATGATCGCTATCACCACCAGCAACTCGACCAGCGTAAAACCTCGACCTTTTGCTCGCTTGGGCAGTAGCATGATTGACCTCCTGCATTCGCGGCGCTGAACTGAGGACGTGCGCGCGTCCTGCCCGTTGCCGCTTTCTTCGGCGAGCGAGAACGAATTCGAGGGGGTAACATCGCCGTTTTCGCCAGCCGACCTGGAAAGGGATGGGACTACGAATGTTTGCGACCAATATGACCAGTTCGATTATGAGCACTATACCGCAAGGGGTCAAGCCCTATCGGGGGCTGCCCACAGGTCGAAACTGGGGCCTGTTCCGGAATCCCGACGCCCGCCTTTGATGAGGCGCGTGTGGACCGGTGGGCAACGGTGTGCTAGGCTGGGCGTCCGGTAGTCGGGTCGAATTCCTGAAAACCCATAGGAGTACTCTACAATGCGACACTTCAGACCCCGGTGCATGGATTGTCGGTGGCTTTTGCTGCTGGGTATCACGGCGTGGGCGCCGACCGGCGAGGCAGGCCTAGCGGCAAGCCTAACGGAGACGAACATGGACAACGCCGAAACACAATCGGCAGCGCTGATCGAAACTTACGTCGCCAAATACAAGCCGCTGACCATCGCAGCCAACTTGGCGTGGTGGGATGCGAGCATCAGCGGCACGGACGCGGACTTCCAGAAGCGCAAGGATGCGGAAAACAGGCTCGTCGAGCTGCACAGCGATACCAAGACGTTCGACCACATCAAATCGCTTCGGGCCGGCGCGATCGGTGATGCGGTGATCAAACGCCAACTCGACATGATGTACTACAATTTCCTGCCCTATCAGGCTGATCCGGAATTGAGCAAGCGCATTGTCTCGCTCGAAGCCGACGTCGAGCAAATCTTCAATACGCACCGCAGCCTCGTCGGTGGTAAGGAAACAACCGAAAACGAGGTCCGCAAAATCCTGACGGACACCAAAGACTCAAACCAGGCACGCGAGGCCTGGCGGGGCTATATGCAGGTCGGCCAAAAGGTCAACGCCAAGCTCACCGAACTCGTCAAACTCCGCAATCAAGTGGCCAAGAAGCTGGGCTACGCGAACTACTTCACCATGAAGCTCGACGAGCAGGAACTCGAGGAGAAAGAGCTTTTCCGCATCTTCGACGAGCTCGACGAGTTGACGCGTGCCCCGTTTACTGCGCTCAAAGAAGAAATCGACGCGATGATGTTGAAGCGCTTCAGCCTGGCCAAAGCCGACCTGCGCCCCTGGCACACGGGCGATTTATTCTTCCAGGAAGCACCCGTGCTGGGCGGCGTGAACCTCGACGAAATGATCCAGAGCAAGGATCCAGTGAAGCTGTCCGCCGACCACTATGAGAGCATGGGCATGGAGGTCAGGGGCATCCTGGCCCGCAGCGACCTTTATGAAAAAGAGGGCAAGAGCCCGCACGCCTTTTGCACCAGCATCGACCGCGATCAGGACGTGCGCGTGCTGTGCAACGTCAAGCCCAATGCCAATTGGATGGACACTGTCCACCACGAGATCGGCCACGCCGTTTACGACCAATACATCGCCAAGGACGTGCCGTTCATCTTGCACGAGCCGTCGCACATTCTGACCACCGAAGGCATCGCCATGCTCTTCGGGGCCATCACCAAGAACGAGGAATTCATCTCCAAGATCATCAGCCTGCCGGAAAGCGAGCTGGCCAAGTTCACCGCCGCCGGCCGACGCAGCCTGCGGGCCGAAAAACTGATCTTTAGCCGCTGGACGCAAGTCATGCTGCGCTTCGAGCAGGCCATGTACAGCAATCCCGATCAAGATTTGAACAAGCTGTGGTGGAGCCTCAAGAAGCGCTACCAACTTCTGAACCCACCGAACGACATGTCCGGTTCCGACTTCGGCGCCAAGCTGCACATCGTCGCGGCGCCGGTTTATTATCATAACTACATGCTCGGCGAGCTTTTTGCCACGCAACTGCACAGCTACATCGCCAAGACCGTGATCGGCGTCGACAGCCCGCACCGCACGGCGTTTGTGGGCAGCAAGCAGGCCGGCCAATACCTCCGCGATAAAGTCTTCGCCCCCGGCAACCTCTACCGCTGGGACGACTTGACCCGCCGCGTCACCGGCGAGCCGCTGTCCGCCAGAGCATTCGCCGAGCAGTATTTGAAGTAGACTGCCCATGAGTGGAATCGTCGAAACTGCGGGCGCGGTACACTTCGTGTGCCGCATCCCAGCGCATCAGTAATCAGGAGGGAATATTGACTTCGACTCTCGTGGTTGTCATTGCCCTGCTCATCTTCGTCTATGTCGTCTCGCCGCTGATAGCAACGAAAACGATGCAGTTCGCGGCAGAACCTCAAATCGAGCGGATCGACTCTGATGATCCGCGCCTTCCAGCATCGGTCAGACGGTTCTTTTCAAACGTGATTCCGCAGTTGCAGGAACAAGGATTTGAGTTGGGTGACTACCTGACAGATACGAATACCACGCCGAACACGACACTATTTGTCGCCGTACTTCTGAACCATTCGGCGCGCGACGCTGTAGCAGCGATCGCTGGGTGCATGCGATCGAAGCCGGCGATAGAAATTCAAAACTACTCTGTCAACTTCGCATCCGAATTCGTTGATGGAACTGCAGTCGAGACGTGCAACAGTACTCATGCGACCTCTCTGGGTAAAATTGCCTGGAAGAAAGTCTATGTATTTCCCGAATTTGCCGATCTTTCAGTATTATACCAGGTGCATAGAGGCATGACCGTCCGACATGGCGGAATCTCCAAGAAGCCATTGCCTGCGCGAGATCAACTGGCGAGCAGGACGGGGAAAGACATGATCAGAGACTTTGAAGGGTTCGTCGACAGCGGCAACTTATATCTTGATGCCGGGCAGGCCAAATTCCGGTTGACGCTCAAGGGAGGTTTGCTCGCTGCTTGGCGTCTGACCCCTCCATTCAAGCAGTTGAGGCACTGGTTGCTCAAACGCAGAGCCCGCCGAATCCTCCACGAGTTGAACCTGCCAAGCGATTATCCAACGACCGACTATCGCTCCTGAGATCGTCCGGATTCTCCTACAGAACGCGTAGCTGCGGCTGCGCGGGGCTGGGTGCGTTCATGCGTGGCCGAAACTGTTATCTCATCGTGGGCGGACGCCTGACCGATCTCTGGAAGTAGATTGCCAAAGCAACCGTTTGTTTGTAGAAATATGCATTATTCAGCAGCCACACATGAGGATTGAATGAAGCTCGGAGTCCCCAAAGAGACTTTTCCCGGTGAGCGGCGCGTCGCGCTGATCCCGGACATCGTGCCCGCTCTGGTGAAGCAAGACCACGAAGTGATGGTGCAGGCCGGCGCGGGCATGGGCGCCGGCATCACCGATGCCATGTTTGAGGCCAAAGGCGCGAACATCGTCGCCGAGCGCTCGGAATTGTTTTCATCCGCCGACGTCATTTTGCAAGTTCGCTCGCTGGGCGCCAACCCCGAAGCAGGAAAAGCCGACCTCGATTGGATGAAGTCATCGCAGACGATCATTGGATTCTGCGATCCGCTCTCCGCTCCGCAATCAGCCAAGGAAATGGCGGGCAAGGGCGTGACCAGTTTCTCCATGGAACTCATGCCGCGCATCACCCGGGCGCAAAGCATGGACGCGTTGTCGTCGATGGCCACCATCGCCGGTTACAAAGCGGTGCTGCTCGCCGCGGATACGCTGCCGAAGATGTTTCCCATGTTAATGACCGCCGCCGGCACGATCAAGCCGGCCAAGGTGTTCATCATGGGCGTCGGCGTGGCGGGCTTGCAGGCCATCGCCACCGCCAAGCGACTCGGCGCAGTCGTGTCTGCCTATGACATTCGGCCGGCTGTCAAGGAGCAAGTCGAAAGCGTGGGCGGCAAGTTCGTGGTGCTCGATCTCGAGACCGGCGAATCCGAAGACAAGGGCGGATACGCC
Organism: Planctomycetota bacterium; assembly: GCA_022573485.1. GTDB lineage: Bacteria > Planctomycetota > Phycisphaerae > UBA1845 > CAIVHJ01 > JACZTW01. Next base: position 11,826 of record JACZTW010000039.1, on the reverse strand, counting down.
AAGGCAATGGACGAAGAATTCTATCGCAAGCAGCGCGAATTGATGGCCGAGGTGGTGGCTGAGCAGGACGTGGTCATCACCACGGCAGCGGTGCCGGGAAAAAAAGCGCCCATCCTGCTTACCAAGGAAATGGTTCAGGGCATGTCGCCGGGGTCCGTGATTGTCGATATTGCGGCTGAACGCGGTGGAAACTGCGAACTGACGCGCTGCGGCGAGACGATCGTCGAGCACGACGTTACCATCATCGGGCCGGCCAACCTGCCCTCGACCGTGCCGTACCATGCCAGCCAAATGTATTCCAAAAACATCACGACGTTCCTGGCCCACCTCATCAAAGAAGGCAAGCTGGAACTCGATATGGAAGACGAAATCACCAGCGGAACATTGATCACGCGCGGTGGTGATGTCGTTCACGCCGGCGTTCGCGAACTCCTCGGCATGGAGAACAAGCCTGCCGAAGCGGAGGGACAGTCGAATGGAAGCTGATCTCGTTCAATTGCTCACTGTATTTGCTCTGGCGATTTTCGTGGGCTTTGAAATTATCACGAAGGTACCCCCGACGCTGCACACGCCCTTGATGTCCGGCTCGAACGCGATTTCGGGCATTACGCTCGTAGGGTCACTGATGGCCGCCGGCAGCGGCGAAGGCGCACTGGCGACGGCGCTCGGGTTCGTCGCCGTCACGCTGGCGTCCATGAACGTCGTCGGTGGATTCGTGGTTTCGCATCGCATGTTGGCCATGTTTCGTAAGAAGAAATAAGTGGATCCCGCAACTGTCAAAATCATTCAGAATTTGGCCTACTTGGTCGCCGCGGTGTTGTTTATCCGAGGCCTCAAAGGGCTGACCCACCCGCGCACCGCCGTACGGGGCAATTTGACTGGCTCGCTGGCCATGCTCATCGCTGTGCTGGCTACCCTGTGGGGCGGCGGCGTGGTGTCGTGGACCTGGATCATCGCCGGTCTTTTGATCGGCAGCGTGGTGGGCACGGTGATGGCCCTGCGCGTTCCCATGACCTCCATGCCAGAACTGGTGGCGGTTTTCAACGGCTTCGGAGGCGGAGCGTCGGCACTGGTGGCCGGTGCGGAGTTAATCATGGTCCTCGCTGCCGTGGAAGCCGGGACTAAGGTTCTCGGCGACCTGACGGTGCCGTTCCGTATCGCCACGGCTACTTCCGGCCTGATCGGCGCGGTTACGCTGACGGGCAGTCTAATCGCCTTCGGCAAGCTGGCAGAGTTCAAAATCACGCTCGGCGGCAAGAAATACTGGATGAGCAGTTCGCTTCTGCTGCCCGGTCGCCATTTCATCAATTCCACTGTGGCGCTCACTGCTCTACTGCTTTGTGTCTTGTTGATTCGCGATCCATCGGCGTCGCACTGGTATTGGATGTTGCTCGCGGTGGCCGGCGTTTTGGGCGTGCTGATCACGATTCCGATCGGCGGCGCCGACATGCCGGTGGTCATTGCACTGCTGAATTCGTATTCGGGCTTGGCAGCCTGTGCGACCGGCTTCGTGATCAACAACAACGTGCTGATCATCGCCGGCTCGCTGGTCGGCGCGTCGGGCCTGATCTTGACCAAGATCATGTGCAAAGCCATGAACCGCTCGCTGGTCAACGTGATCTTCGCGACGATGGGGCCGACCAGCAGCACGCCCTCGGCGGACGATATTTACGAAGGCAAGATCAAGTCCACGTCGAGCGAAGAAGTGGCCATGCTGCTCGAAGACGCCCAGCGTGTCGTGATCGTTCCCGGTTACGGCATGGCTGCTTCGCAGGCCCAGCACGCCGTGCGCAACCTGGCCAACATGCTCGAAGCGCGCGGCTGCACCGTCGAATACGCCATCCATCCGGTCGCCGGCAGAATGCCCGGGCACATGAACGTCCTGCTCGCCGAAGCCGACGTGCCCTACGACAAGCTCCTCGAGATGGACCACATCAACCCCACGCTGGAGACTGTGGACGTGGCGTTGGTCATCGGCGCCAACGACGTGGTCAATCCGGTAGCCCGCACCGATCCCAATTCGCCGATCGCCGGCATGCCCATCATCGACGTTGACAAGTGCCGCACCGTGGTGGTCATCAAGCGCAGCTTGAGCCCCGGCTTCGCCGGTATTCCCAACCCACTGTTCGTCGCCGACAACACGCTGATGTACTTCTCCGACGGCAAGAAGGCCTTCATGGACCTTGCTACCGCTGTCAAAGACCTCTGAGCGATCGAATACTTAACCGCAGAGGTCGCTGAGACCGCAGAGTGTGTGGTGAGGTTGCGCCGCGACGACGCCAACCGTTTCCGCGAGATCTGCTAAACGGCAAGCCGGCGGTGGGTGCCTTCGCGCTGCCTTCGGCGTTTAGCAGATGCCCAAGCACAGGAAGAATCACTCCACTTTGCTTGGCAGCGTGGATGTGGAAGCACGGCAAACTCGACGAGCTTGCACGACCAAGGCCGCGAGTGCCGCTGCCCAAATCGTGAACCCCAGCCAGTCTTTTCCGATATGCGGATGTCGCGGGTGCCCGCCCTCGCGGATGAGCAACAGGCCGATGACCAAAAGTGCCAGCCACAGCAGCGTATCGCGGACGCGCACGCCCCGGCCGATCATCAATAGCCAGGATGCGAGAACCAGAATCGCCTCGCGATAGAGCGGGAAAACGGCAATGCCCATGGCCAGCGTCTTGGGCAGATCGAGAACGATGCCCCAGTTGAACTTCATGCCTTCATCCGTGAACTCGATGCCAATGGTCTTGCCGGGGCTCATGGTGTCGCCTCGATCGGTCGTGACCCACACATGACCGAAATTAGTGGCCAGCCGAGCATTGTAGCCGTACTTTTGGAGAACCGAAGCCGCCACGACCGCCCTGCCATCGCAGTCCTCTTTGCCCTTCTCCAATGTCTCTTCGACCGTAGCAAAGTAATCGACATTCCCCCACAGATCCCAGTCCCAGGCATAGGGCACTTTGCGGTAGACGTAGCGCTCGAGTTCCTTGAGCAACCGTTGATCGTCCCAGTCATCCTTCCGCCGGGTCTCAAACTCCGCCAGAAACGGCACCAGCGCCGGCGACTCGGCGTTGATCAGGGCATTGGGGTCGAGATGGCGCCGGATCGTCGTAGGCAAGCGGTCGAGCCGAGGGAACATCACGACAAGCCAAACTGCCCCAAACACCAACCACTTGGCGGGCCAGCGGATGCAGAGACGCGCGCCGTTCAAACGTCGCAGCATTAACATGTTATCATTGTACCGCTGAGAGCGGGTAGGCCAACCGCTTGATCTCCCCGCCGCGAAGGGCTACCATGAAGCGACGAACATTTGATCGGATGCCCGCAGTTCTTTGATGCAGATCGCAGCACAAATACAGTCGATGCTCGCAACGTCAAGCAACACGGCGGATCTGTTCATGTGGGGCGGCGTGCTGATCGTTCTGCTCGTCGCCCTGTGGTTCGTCTTGATTTGGCTTCGGAAATGGTATTTCGGGACAAGCGAGGATGAATTCTCTTCCGAACTCTGGACGTTGGCGGACCTGCGGCGCATGAGAGAGCAAGGCGAAATCACCGAAGATGAGTACGAAACACTTCGCGGGCAAGTCTTTGCCTCACATCAAGATAACGACGAACCGGCGGACGCCGAGTGAGGTGCGGGGCGGACATTTTGATTTGAAGTTGCTACGATAGCCTGGACGATACATGACTGATTACCGCCGCAGGAAGGGTTTGGCGTTGCGACGCTATAACTTAACAGAGGAACAGCGCCGATATGGCAGGGTCAAAATCATCAGGTAGTGGCAAGTCCGGTAAGGGCAGCTTTTGCAGCTTCTGCGGCAAAGGCCAGCGCGACGCCGGACCGATGGTCGAAGGCCCGAAGGATGTCTACATTTGTTCAGCCTGTGTAGAGTTGTGCCATAACATCATTCGGCAAGAGAAGAGGAAAGCCGACCCGCAACGGCCCCAGATGGGCACCATCGCCAAGCCTTCGCAGACGTTTGAATTCCTCGAGCAATACATCATCGGCCAGGACCGGCCCAAGAGAACTCTGGCCGTGGCCGTTCACAACCACTACAAGCGGCTGCTGCACAGCGACACCGCCGAGGACGGCGAAGTCGAGTTGGACAAGTCCAACGTCCTTTTGGTCGGCCCGACCGGCTCGGGCAAGACGCTGCTGGCCCGCACGCTGGCGCGCGTGCTGAACGTGCCTTTCGCCATCGGCGATGCCACGACCGTCACCGAAGCCGGCTACGTCGGTGAGGATGTCGAGAACATCCTCCTGCGGCTGCTTCAAAACGCGGAGTACGATCTCGAACTGGCCCAGCGGGGCATCATTTACATCGACGAGATCGACAAGATCGGGCGAACTTCGCAGAACATCAGCATCACGCGTGACGTGTCCGGCGAGGGCGTGCAGCAGGCATTGCTGAAGATGCTCGAAGGCACGGTGGCCAACATCCCGCCGCAGGGCGGCCGGAAACACCCTGAGCAGCAGTATATCCAAATGGACACGACGCAGATCCTGTTCCTCTGCGGCGGCACGTTCGTGGGGCTGGAAGACATCATCCGCAGGCGCATCGGCCGGTCCGTCATTGGATTCCCGCATGAAATGGAAACGGTCAAGAAGGATGAGGCCCAACGCGAGATCCTCCAACAAGTGACGCCGGAAGATTTGGTCGAGTTCGGGATGATCCCGGAACTCGTCGGGCGGCTGCCTGTGATCACCACGCTCGACTCGCTGGACGCGGAAACATTGGTCCGCATCCTCACCGAGCCGAAGAACGCCCTCGTCAAGCAGTATCAAAGATTGTTCGAGATGGAGGGCTGCGAGTTGGAGTTTGCTCCCCGGGCCCTCGAACTCATCGCCGAAAAAGCCCTCAAACGCGACACGGGGGCGCGGGCTTTGCGGGCGGTCACCGAAGAAATCATGCTCGACATCATGTTTGAACTTCCCGAAAAGAAACGCCTGGGCAAGCACATCGTCACCGAGGCGGTCGTCGAAGGTCGTGTCGGCTTGTTCGCTCCAAAGGCCAAGACTCGCAAAGAATCGGCCTGAGATCCCATTTTACCAAGGTCCGCTTTTCCGGTTTTTTATCAGCGATCCGGCGCGCCTCCGCACTTCAGATTCTCCGACCCCAGGTCGATACTAATGGGAACCCAGCGATCCCGGACAGATGTTCGCCACGCTGCACCCTGAACCCGAACAGGTACCCGTCATGGCAGTCACATTGTTCTGCCCCAATCTGAAGTGTCGATCAATCCTGCAGGTGCCGGACAGTACGCGCGGCAAGAAGGTCAAGTGCGGACAGTGCGGCACGGCCTTCTTTGTCCCCGCCAAGAAGACGCCCGTCCGCACACCGGCCGCAGATCAATCCGAGTCCGACAATCAAACCGACAACTAAGCTGAGCGCAAGAAAGAGACGCACAGTGCGCTGTCTTCGGTTCCGTTGGCGGTTCCGTTGGCGGTTCCGTTGGCGGTTCCGTTGGCGGCTCCGTTGGCGGCTCCGTTGGCGTGATTTGACGCCGGCTGCGGTGGCATTACAATCTTCCCAAGTATCCGGTTGAGCGAGTGCCGCGCAGTTAAGAAGGATCCCGGCGTATGGATTTCGTTCGCTCCAAAAGACTTGGCGCGCTTCCACCCTACCTTTTCGGCGAGATTGACCGCCGCAAGCGCGCCGCGCTGGCCGCTGGAAGGGACGTGATCAACTTCGGCATCGGTGATCCGGACCAGCCGACGCCGAAATTCATCATCGACCGACTGGAGGAAGCGGCGCGCCACGCGCCCAACCATCAATACCCGCAAAACAAAGGGTCCGCCCGATTCCGAGAGGCCGCCGCCAATTGGTTCAAGCGGCGGTTCGACGTCGATCTCGACCCCGACCGCGAAGTCCTCATGCTCATCGGCAGCAAGGAGGGCCTCGGGCATATTCCGCTGGCCACGCTGAATCCCGGCGACGGCGCCCTGATTCCCTCGCCGGGCTACCCAGTCTACCACAGCGCTTGCATCTTCGCGGGCGGCATCCCGCATGAAATGCCCCTGAAGGCGTCCAACGGCTGGCTGCCGGACTTCGATGCCATCCCGCCCGACCACGCCCAAGCCGCGAAGCTCATGTACCTCAATTATCCGAATAACCCAACTTCAGCCGTAGCGGACCTCGATTTCTTTGAGCGGGCGTTGGCGTTCGCGCGCCGCCACGACATCCTGATCGTGCAGGACGCCGCCTATAGCGAAATCACCTTCGAACGCCCATCGCCGAGCATCTTGCAGCTCCCAGGCGGAAAGGAATCCGCCGTCGAGCTGTACTCACTCTCGAAGACGTTCAACATGACTGGCTGGCGGATCGGCTTTGCGGTCGGCCACGCCGAGGTTCTCGCGGCGCTCGCCGACGTCAAGGAGAACCTCGATTCCGGCCAATTCACGGCCGTCCAGGAGGCCGCAGTTGAAGCGCTGGATAACGCCGACCACATTGAAGTGCGGGCTTTGGTGGATCTCTATCGAGAGCGGCGCGATGTGTTGGTCGACGGCTTGAACAGGATCGGATTCGACGTCGCCAAGCCCGAAGCGACGTTCTACGTTTGGATGCCCGTGCCGCGCGGTTACGACTCGATGACCTTCGCTGCCAAGCTGCTCGACGAAGCCGACGTTGTCGCCATACCAGGCGTAGGCTTTGGACAGGCCGGCGAGAACCACGTTCGCTTCGCGCTCACGGTCCCCACCGACCGTATCCGGCAGGCGCTCGAGCGCCTGGGTAAGCTGAGTTTCTGATGGCGGAGTGCCTCAAGTGAACGCGACCGCCTACATTGCTTTGGGAGCCAATCTGGGCGACCGCCGCGACACGTTCGTACGCGCCGTCCGGAAATTGACCGCAGAGCATGCAGCCACATGGCGCGCGTCTTCGAGCCTGTACGAGACCTCAGCGGTCGGCGGCCCCGCCGGCCAACCCGACTATCTCAACGCCGTGGTCTCCATTGCCACCCGGCTGCCACCACACGACTTGCTGGACGCGCTGCTGCAAATCGAACGACTCCACGGACGCCGCAGAGATGTTCGCCACGGGCCTAGGACGTTGGATCTTGACTTGCTGCTTTATGACGATTGCGTGATCGCGGACGACCGCCTGCAAGTGCCGCACCCCCGCGCCCACCTGCGGAGCTTCGTGCTCGCGCCGCTTGTGGAGATCGCCCCGAAGCTCGTTCATCCGCGGCTCGGGTTGACCGTCACGCAGCTCCTGGCCCGGCTTGAGAACGCTGAGCACCTACGACCCTGCGCCGGACCCGAATGGATCGCCGACGCGACACTCAGCACTCAGCACTCAGCACTCAGCACTTAGCTGGCGGACAGCCTCACTCGTCGTAGTTCTTCCATCGGGCCGTGGTCCGTGCCAACCGCCTTACCAGCGTCTCAGTAATCAGCTTGTAGATCTTGATGAACAGCCGCGGGTGATCCTCTTCCAGGCGCCGCAGGCCTGAGCGACTGAACTGAATCAGCCAGGCATCGGCGAGCACGGCGATCGACGCAGTGTGCGGCTGATCGATGACGAACGTGTTCTCGCCCAGGAACTGACCTACCGTAATCGCCGCGATGTTGTCCGCCGGATCACCGGGGTCCAGCTTGTAAGCTTTCAGAGAGCCCGCCGTAACGAGATACAAGTCGTTCTCATCCGGCGAATGCTCGCCGACCTGATACAGTATCTCGCCGCGTACCAGCTCGCGCGTGCCGGCCACTCGGGCCAGCTCGCGGCAATCGTCGTGTGTGAACTGCTCAAACTGCTCGAAACTCCTAAAGAAGCGGAACAGCGCCTCGCTGACTGCATCGAGGTAGTCTTCCAATTGGAACTTGCCCTGGCCGAGGAGGCGCACGCCGTGGAACCGCGCATCGCCTGTGAAGGGCGGCGGCGCATCCGTAACCACTGCGTCGGCCCACATGCTGAATGATGGGGCTTTGCAATGCAGCAACACGCGACATTCGCAGCCGGTCTGCAGCGCAAACGGTCGGCCTGTACAAATGGTGCTGTTCGCCACGCCCGAAATCCGCAGCGGCTTGGAACGCGGCATGCCCTCCGCCTCGTAACGCACGCAGAATACCGGCACGGCGGCTGGGGCGCAGCCCGGATCGCGGCGCTGCGTCGGCTCCGCTGCGAGTAGTTCATCGCTCATGGAATCCTCCATTCCAATCCAAGAGTACATTTAACGGGGTGCAGAAGATCCCAAAAGCTGCCGCAAGCTCCCAACACGCGATCTTACCGGATCTTGCGCCAGCCATTGAGAAACGCCCGGCGGCTGCTAAAGTGGTGGCCGAACAGGCCTTCACCAGGAGATCCCCGTGGCGGACGCCGTTGCCAAACAGAACCGACCCACAACAGCCGAGCCAACGCTCACGCCCGCCATGCGCCAATGGGCAGACCACAAAGCCCAGGTCGGAGACGCCATCCTCCTCTTCCGCATGGGCGACTTCTACGAAACCTTCTACGACGATGCCAAAACCGCCTCCCGCGTGCTGGGGCTGACCCTCACGTCGCGCAGCAAGAGCGACAATCCCATCCCGCTCGCCGGCATTCCTTACCACGCGCTGGAAACCTACCTCGCCAGACTGGTGAAGGCCGGCTTCAAAGTCGCCATCAGTGAACAAGTCGAAGACCCCAAGCAAGCCAAGGGCGTGGTCAAGCGCGAGGTCGTCCGCGTGGTCACGCCCGGCACATTGACCGAAGACAGCCTGCTCGAAGAAGGCTCGAACAACTACCTCGCAGCCGTCCGCGCCCAGGGCGGACAACTCGGCGCCGCCTGCCTCGATCTGGCCACCGGCGAGTTCTTCACGCTCACAGGCCAACCGGAAGACATACTCAACGAACTCGTTCGACTCAAGCCGGCGGAGATCCTGACCTCCGAAGAGCCGGCTGAATCCGAGAAGCGCGTCGCCGGGCAACTGCACGAACTCATCAACACCGCCGTCGCCACTCGCCCGCCGCACGACTTCGACACGTACCACGCCCAGCGGCATTTGCACCGGCAGTTCGACGTCACCACGCTCGAGGGCTTCGGCTACGCCGACTTCGACGCTTCGTTGCAGGCTGCCGGCGCGGTTCTGGCCTACCTGCACGAGACGCAGAAAGTCGACTCGACCCACATATCCGCCATCCGCCGGCGTGAGCCCAGCGACTTCGTGCAGATCGATCCGCATTCCTGGCGCTCGCTGGAAGTGGAGCGCACGCTGCGCGCCGCATCCACCGACGGCACGTTGCTGGCAGCCGTAAACCGCACAGTCAGCGCCATGGGCCACCGCCGGCTCCGCGAGGCATTGCGCTTTCCGCTGCGCCGCGCCCCGCGCATTGTCGCCCGGCACGATGCCGTGGCTGAACTGCTGGACGACCCCACACGGCTCAAAGCTCTGCGGCAGCTTCTGCGCGATATTTCCGACATCGAACGCATCACCGCACGCCTCGGCCTGGGACGCTGCTCGCCGCGCGATTTGCAAGCCCTGGGGCGCTCGCTGGAAACCGCCGCGAGCCTCCAGCAGGAACTGCGCTCTGCCGACGCCCAACTGCTCGACGAGCTGTGCGGCTCGCTCGGCGGACTGGAAGAACTCTGCGCTCACTTGCTCACCGCGCTCAGCGCTGAGGCCCCGCTCACCGTGCGCGAAGGCGGCATCTTCGCGGAGGGGTTCGACGCCGAACTCGACCGCCTCCGCGCCATCGGCACCGGCGGGCGCGAGTGGCTGAGCCAGTATCAAGCCGCCGAAGCCAAACGCACCGGCATTGGCTCGCTGAAGGTCGGCTTCAACAAGGTCTTCGGCTACTATATCGAGATCACGCACATGCACCGCGATCTCGTCCCGCCCGAGTACGTCCGCAAGCAAACCGTCAAGAACGCCGAACGCTACATCACCGACGAGCTCAAGCGGCACGAGACCGAAGTCCTCACCGCCCGCGACCAAGCCGACGACATCGAGTATCGCCTGTTCGAGGAACTCAAAGCCCACGCCGCCAAGTTCGCGCCGCAACTGCTGGCCACCGCCCACGCCGTCGGCACGCTCGACATGCTGGTCGGCTTCGCTTGCCTGGCGGCTGAGCGAGGCTACGTCCGCCCGCAGATCAGCGAAGACGCCGCCACCGAAATCATCGACGGCCGACACCCGGCCCTCGAACAAGCGCTCGCCGAGCAGTTTGTGCCCAACGACACGCACCTCGGCGCCACAGGCGACCGTCTTTTGATCATCACCGGGCCTAACATGTCCGGCAAGAGCACCTACATTCGACAGGTTGCTCTGCTGACTTTGTTGGCCCAGACCGGCTCGTTTGTGCCGGCGAAATCGATGCGTTGGGGCGTGGTCGATCGCATTTTCACCCGCGTCGGCGCCAGCGACGAGCTCACCAGAGGCCAATCGACCTTCATGGTCGAGATGATCGAGACCGCCAACATCCTCAACAACGCCACGCCCGACTCGCTGGTCATCCTCGACGAGCTAGGCCGCGGCACCAGCACGTATGACGGACTGTCGCTGGCCTGGGCTGTCTGCGAGCACATCAGCAAGCGGATCAACTGCCGCACGCTCTTCGCCACGCACTACCACGAGCTCACCGAGCTCGCCAGCCTGCTCCCCGGCGTGAAAAACTACAACGTCGCCGTGCGCGAGTGGCCCGCCGAGCACGGCGAATCCGAGAAGATCGTCTTCCTGCACCGCATCGTGGAAGGCGGCACGGACAAAAGCTACGGCGTCCACGTCGCCCGCATCGCCGGCGTCCCCGCCGCCGTCATCGAGCGAAGCCGCCAGGTCCTCCACCACCTAGAAAGCGGCCTATCCCGCAACACCCTCCGCCAAACCCTCGCAGGGCAGGCCCTCACCGGCCAAGCCGCCGGCGGCACCACCGCCCCCGCGCCCGCGCCGGCACCCGTGCCGGCGCCCGAAGCCCAATTGGAGATGTTCGCCACCCAGGACGACCACCTCCGCCAAGCCCTGCTCGACATCGATCTCGACAAGACCACCCCCCTCGACGCCCTCCAACACCTCCAAAGACTCCAAGACGAAGCCCAGTAGGTCGGGTCCTCGACCCGACATTCCATCTCACGGACAAATGTCGGGTCGAGGACCCGACCTACGCCTGAGCCCAATCACCGTGTTGCTGTTCCCCGTTCCCTCTTCCCTGTTCCCTTTTTCCATCCTTACCCATTCGCGGCCTGGAGCTTACGGCTTCGGTGGGTTCGTTTGGCGCATAGGCTTTTTGAACGTTCCTCTTCCATCGCTTCACGATTCACGATTCACCCTTCACGCTTCTGCCCGCGCACACCACCGGCGCGGAGGCCTCGCCTACTTGTATAACTTGTCGCCCGATCGCTAACAGAATAGTCGTGATAGCGCGCCTCGGCATTGCCGTGGTGCCGGCGTGCGGTTCACGGTTACCGCAGACATGTGAGGTCAATCACCGGTTTCGGTTCGCAGAAACTGCCACTCGTTTCCGTCCCTCGTTTCTCAGTTGGTAAAGGTAGATCATCGGCCTGCACTACTTGGCTATCAGGTGATTTGCTTGAGTGCTTTCTCGACGGCTACGATGCGGGTTCGCATTTCCTTCGCACAGTAGTACAAGTAGCTGGTGGCCTCATCGATTTCCTTGGCGAGCTTCTGTCTCTCGGTCTTCGTGCCTGCGAGTGCGAAGCTCTTGAGCCGATTGGATACGATCTTCTTCGCCCCCTGCCAGCTCATTCCAAGACGCCTACCCATCTCTAGAACGCCTGCCCAATGCTGAAATGCAGTTGAAAACGACTCAAAGAGAGACCACCAGACGGCCCGAAAGTAACGAGGGGCTCGAGCAATGCTAGTGCCCCGGTTACCACGTATTCGATCGGTTCGCCCGCCGGACC
>JACZTW010000294.1 GCA_022573485.1 Planctomycetota bacterium | reverse complement strand
CTTCTTTCATTGCGTCAAACGCTTTGTCGATTTCGTCCAGGCTGAAGCGATGGGTGACTTGCTTCTTGACGTCGATCTTGCCTTGCTCCGCCATGCGGATCAGCGGGATATAGTCCACGGGCCGACAGCCTAACGAACCCACGACCTCGATTTCCTTGAACATGATCTTGCCGGCCACGATCGAGATCTTCTCGTGCGTGTATCCGACCACACACAGTCGGCCACCCACGCGCACGCAATCGAAGGCCTCCTCGATCGTCCGTGGATTGCCGATGACTTCCATGGCGATGTCGGCGCCGCCGCCGGTCAGTTTCTTGATTTCCTTGCTGACACGATCGAACTTCGTGGCGTTGAGCGTCTTGGCCGCCCCAAATTCGCTCGCCCACTTCAGCTTGCGGTCGTTGATGTCCACGGCGATGACGTATCCGCCCGCAGCCGATGCCAGTTGCACGGCGTTGATGCCCACGCCGCCGCAGCCGAAGATGACCACGGTGTCACCGGGTTGAACGCGGGCGCGGTTCTTCACGGCGTGGTACGGCGTAGAGATGGCGTCGGCGATGATTGATGATTCTTCGAGCGGGAGCGATTCGGGCAGGTTTAGTACGTCCTTGGCAGGCACCGCCACGTACTCCGCATAAGCGCCGTCGAAGTGGTTGCCGAGCATCGTCATGTTGCTGCAAATGTTCTCACGCCCCTGCCGGCAGGCCGTACAGTGACCGCAGGTCAAGACGGCCGGGATCAACACGCGCTGTCCCACTCGGACGTTCGTGACCTCGGCGCCGCTTTTCTCGACGATCCCCGACGCCTCGTGCCCCAGCACGACCGGCGGTTTCTTGAACGTCGGCACGCCGTGCTCGATGTAGTGCAGGTCCGTATGACACACGCCACAGGCCGCCACTTTCACGAGGATCTGGTCCGCCGCAATATCGGGGACCGCTATGTCCTCGACCTTCAATCCGATCTCGCTGCCATGGAATACGACTGCTTTCATTTCATCGCCATCCTAACTTCATCAAAACCCAAAGCGCAAACAACGGGCCACTCCCATCAGAGCCCAGAGCGCAAGCGACGGGTCCAAGACCCCGCGCTGGCGCTTGGGGCTCTGATGTGCGCTTGGGGTTCTGAGGTGTGCGTCGCTCACGCGTGTTTCCATTGCGGTTCACGTTTCTCTATAAACGCCGCGATGCCTTCATGCGCATCCGACAGCTTCATCAACTCGTCCAAGTACAGTTTTTCCGCCTCATCCAGATGCGCCATCACTTGGTTTTTCGTCACGCTGGTCGTCGCGCGCTTGGCCAGACGCACCACCGGACGGGACAGCTTGCGTATCTTGCCCAGGTATTCCTCCACTTTGCACTCAAACTCGTCCGCTGCATACACTTGGTTGACCAGCCCGATGCGATGGGCTTCCTTCGCATCCACGATCATTCCAATCGCGTTCATTTCGATAGCCTTCTTGATCCCGATCTGCGGCGGAAGAACACAAGCCGCCACCGGCGGAAACACGCCGACCTGGACTTCCGGTTGACCGAACTTGGCCCGATCCGACGCCAGCACAATGTCGCAAAAGCACGCCAGCTCGCATCCGCCGCCCAGCGCCGCGCCCTGCACGGCAGCGATCGTCAACGCATCGGCAGCCGCCAGCTTCCTGAAGATGCCGTGAAATACATGGATCATGTCTGCGACGTTGTCCACGGCGTGATCGCCCACATCCACGCCGGCGCTGAACGCTTTGCCCCCGGCCCGAATCACGATGGCCGCCAGGTCCGTGTCGGCGACCAGCGATTCCAGCGCCGCGTTGAACTCCGCCATCATTGGATTGTGCATCACGTTCAGCGGCGGCCGATTGAGCGTCACCGTTGCGATTCCGCCGGACGTCCCTACATTGACAAACTCATAATCACTCATAGGGTCATTCCATTACCTACGTGCCACTGATTTCATCGCCCGCGTTCCGGCGGCGCCTAACTCACCTTCGCTCCATTCGTGGGCAGCGATGCTCCGCATACGCCGCAATGCTCGAACTGCGATGGCATGCCCTTGGCGCCGCACGACGGGCACTCCTTGGCATAAGGCCCCCACAGAAATTCACTCGATCCGCCTTCCGCCGCCCGACGCCGCAATCCGACATAATCGACCTTCCGCTTCTCCACGAAAGCAGTCATACCTTCGTGCGGCTCCAGACTCGTGTAGTGAATCGCCAGCCAGTCGCGAGCGTGACCGGCCGTCGCGTGCCAGGACAAGTCCTTCCAGAAATTCAAATGGGCCTTGGTATAGCGCGTACACTCGAAGAACTTGTTGACAATTTGATCGCACAGATCCGCCACCACTTCGTCGAGCACCGATAAATCAATGGTGTAGCCGTCCAGGCCCTTCTGGGCCTTGCGGATCTCTTCCGCCGTGACCCGAGATTCGAACGGGTTTTCCCACGGGTCGGTGTTCCAGTCCCCCAGGTACTTTCTTGCGCCGGAGAACTTCGTACAGAATTCACCGTCCGGCCCCTTAACCGTCGGCACGACTGCATTGACCAATCCCATCGCCAGCGATGTGTAGGCGGTGTAACGCTGGTTGAGAAACAACATGCCGCGCGCTTTGCGGTCGCCGACGTGAATGGGTAGCCACTGTGTCGAACCGCCGCAGGCCACCGAGCCGACGTTGGTGCCCACTTGAGCGATGAAGGCATGTTCGCCCATCACCGCCAAGTCACATGCCAGTTGGCTCTCGTTGCCGCCCCCCACCGCCATGCCATTGAGTCGCGCGACGACCGGCTTGGCGCAGTTCGTGATCGACTCGATGTAGTTCTTGAAGCAACACATGTACTTCCAATAGTCACGCGGGCGCTGGGTGTAGTTCGCTTGATATTCCTTGACATCACCGCCCGTGCAGAAGGCGCGCTCGCCCGCGCCGGTAAAGACAACGACGGCCACACTGTCGTCCCACGAAGCATCCTGAAAAGCCCGGGTCAGTTCGACCAATGCGGGCGTGCTGTATGCGTTGTGGTTGTGAGGCCGCTTGATCGTGATGCGGGCCACCCAGCCCGACTTTTCGTAGCCAACCTCCTCGAAATGGAACGATTCCGCCGCTTGGCTTGGGAACATGCTCATTATTTGGTTCTCCAGCGAGCGTCCACCCAGCCGCCAGGGCCGATAACCGCTCACGTCACAACATTAACCGAACGAACGTCCGATCGTATTTATGGACCAAAACATGACCCGCCCGTTCCCGGCGCGGATCAACCTGCTGTTCTTTATTATCAATCACAATCCGGGGTCAGTCAAGGGTAATTGGCCAATATACGACCTTGACAGTGGGATACTTATAGCGCATAGTTCTCTATAGGGCACTTAAAATGTGGAGAGACGGTTTTTGTGATATCAAACAAACCTGAACGGACGTTCGATTCTTCAAAGGGCGTTTCCTTGACCGCTCCGGGCGAAACCCGTGCCACACGGGACGAGCGGCTCAATCATATCCTTGAGGCAGCCACGATCGAAATCGCCCGTGTGGGATATGAGAGGGCCTCCATGCGTATGGTGGCAAAGGCCTCCGGCGTGAGCCTGGCGGGATTGTATCATTACTTCGACAGCAAGGAGAAAATGCTCTTCTTGATTCAGTTCCGGACGTTCACGGCGCTGTTGAACAACCTCCGCGAGAAGCTGCATGGTGTGGACGATCCAGTGGAGCAACTGCGGGTAATGGTGCGTGCCCATGTGGGCTATTTCGCCGACCACTTGGCGGCACTGAAGACTTGCTCGCACGAGCTCGATTCTCTGTCCGGCCAGGCCTATGACGAGACCCGGGCCATTCGGAAAGAGTATTACGAATTATCGCGCTCCATCATTGAGCGCATCTTGGATGCCCATTCGCCCGGCAACACGTTTGATCGCCACGTCGTCACCATGTCGCTCTTCGGAACGCTCAATTGGTTGTACCGCTGGTACGATCCCAAGCGAGACCGCTCGCCCACAACGATCGCCAACCAGATTGCTACGCAATTCCTTGATGGGATAGTCGGCGCGCCACAAGCTGGAAATTAAGCGTGCGTTTGTGGCGACGCTTGCACGAGGAGAAACCGAGTGTATGTTCCCGACGTTCAACTTCACGAATCGGCAACGCTGCAAGAAGCGGCTGAATTGATGAGTCGCTACGCACCGAACGCCCGCTTCGTTGCCGGCGGAACGGATGTGCTCGTCGATCTCAAGTGTGGGCGCTACGGCATCGACCACTTGATTTCAATCAGCCGGATCGACGACCTATGCGGTGTGTCGAACTCACCAGATGGGTTGCGCATCGGCGCTTTGACAACCATCACCGAGTTGATCCGCTCAC
>JACZTW010000293.1 GCA_022573485.1 Planctomycetota bacterium | reverse complement strand
TGATATCCGTAAGTTGGGCCAGAGGAACTTGTGCGCCGGCGGGAGTCGCTACCAACGTGCGCCGGAGCGCGGGCAGGTTGTCGCGAAGTTCCCGCTTGTAGCGCAGATTGACGGGATAGCGCTCCAGGCCTTCGACGGTAAACGTGATGTTCATCCCGCCCAACGCGGAGAGAATCACGTCCTGCACATCTTGCACGTGCAATCCGTAGCGCGCGACTTCATCTCGGTTGATCTTGAAGTCGAGATAGTTGCCGCCGACGGCCTTCTCAGGATAGGCGCTGAGCGTATCGGGAAGCGGACGCACTTCCGCGGCGATCCGCTCCGCCAAATCTGCAAGCACGGCGAGATCGTCACCCATGATCTTGATGCCCACTGGCGTTTTGATGCCCGTCGAGAGCATGTCGATGCGGGTCTTGATGGGCATGGTCCAGGCGTTGGTCAGGCCTGGAAAGGACACGACGTCATCCAGCCCGGGTACTTGCTCGCCCCGATCTTCGTAGCCATAGGAGAGTTCCTTGATCGTAATCGGTCGCTCTTCCGGCCAGAAATAGTGCAGGCCGGAGTAGTGCTTGATGAACTCCGGCAAAAAGGCGAACCAGCGGTCGAAGTGTCGCTTGCGCCATTTGCTGCGGTCTTGCTCCAGCATGATTGTTGTTTCGATCATGCTCAGCGGGGCAGGATCCGTGGCGGTTTCGGCCCGGCCGATCTTGCCGAAGACGTGGTGTACTTCCGGAAAGGTGGCGATCAAAGCGTCGGTTTGCTGGAGCAGTTCGCGGGCTTTCGTCACGCTGATGCCCGGATCGGTTGTGGGCATGTAGAGCAGATCACCTTCATTGAGCGGGGGCATGAACTCGCTGCCGAGTTGCCGGTTCAGCTTCAACCAGGGAATCCTCTCGCCTATGACCTGTTCGCCGAAAATGTACTCCTGCATGGGCAGAATGGTGCTTGCAATCAGTATCGCTGCGATGAGCAGCGTCCAATAGCGCCCTTTCATGGCCATCCAGAAGAATGGTTCATAGACGCGCTGCAGCAAGCGGCTTATGGGGTTGGTCTTTTCACTTGGGATGCGACCCCGGATGAAGTAAATCATCAAGACGGGTACGACCGTGATCGCCAGAAACGCCGAAGCGCCCATGGCGAAGGTCTTGGTATAGGCGAGGGGTTTGAACAAGCGCCCGCTCTGCTCGCCGAGTACGAAGATGGGAATGAAGCTCACGGTAATGATGAGCAGCGAGAAGAACAGCGTGGGCCCCACTTCTTTGGCGGACTCGATGATGATCTCGGCATGAGGTTTCTTGCCTTTGTCACGCTCGTAGTGTTTATGGGCGTTTTCTACCATGACGATGGAACTGTCGACCATAGCGCCGATGGCGATGGCGATGCCGCCCAGGCTCATGATATTTGCGTTCAGCCCCATGATTTGCATGATGATGAGACTGGTGAGTATGGCAATGGGAATGACGAAAATGGCCACCAGGCTGCTGCGCAGATGGAGCAAGAAGATCGCGCAGATGATGGCCACGACGATCATTTCGTCGATCAGTTTTTCCATCAGCGAGTCGACTGCTCTTTCAATGAGCGCGGAGCGGTCGTACTCAGAAACGACATCAACACCGGGAGGCAGTCCCAGTTTGAGATCGTTGATTTTCTGTTTGACATTGTGGATCACTTCCAAGGCGTTCTCGCCGAAGCGCATGACGACGATGCCGCCCACCACTTCGCCTTCGCCATCGGCCTCGGCCAGGCCGCGCCGAATCTCCGGCCCCAGATGGACATCCGCTACATCACGAAGGTACACCGCTGTTCCCTCGGGCGTGGCACGGATCACGGTCTTCTTGAGGTCTTCAATGCCTTGCCGAGCCCGAACTCGACTGAGGGGAACGCCCTGTTCCTCTGCCTGACGAATCTGCTCTGGTGAAAGGGCTGCAAGGTAACCGAGGCCCCGAACCATATACTCGGTTTCAGACATCTCCAGTACGCGACCACCGACATCGTTATTCGACATCTTGATCGCCATCTTGATCTGGCTGAGCGGAATGTTATAAGCAAGCAGCCTGACGGGATCGACGACGACCTGGTATTGCCGAACGAATCCTCCGATCGCGGCGACCTCCGCCACACCTTTGACGGCGGTCAATTCATAGCGAAGATACCAATCCTGCATGCTCCGCAATTCGGAAAGATCGTATTGGGCCAATACCAACTCTGTCTGGCCATCCCATGGACAGAGACCGCCGTGCTCGAAGTTGCGAACCCGTTCCAGCTTGTCACGAATTTTCTTCGGTGCCTCGCTGAGGGTTGCGTACCACTCGTTGGGGTGATCGGGATGGCGAAACATGCCGTCGGGATGATGCGGGCAGTAATAGCCGTTACGGATGGAGTACTGATAGACCCAGCCGACACCTGTCGCATCCGGTCCCAGTTGGGGCGTGATTCCCTTGGGCAGGCGGCTGGCGACATAGTTGAGATATTCCAGAACGCGCGATCGCGCCCAGTACATGTCCGTGCCGTCTTCAAAGATGATGTAGACAAACGAGATTCCGAAGAATGAGTACCCGCGTACCGCCTTGGCGAACGGCACCGCCAGCATCGAGGTCGTGAGTGGATACGTCACTTGATCTTCGACCACCTGCGGTGCTTGACCAGGGTACTCGGTGAAGATAATGACCTGTACATCAGACAGATCGGGTATGGCATCCAACCGGATATTGAAGATGGTCCACACGCCGCCCATGACGATGAAGGCGGTCATCAGCAACACCATCACCCGGTTGCGGCCACAGATTTCGATGATTCTCGCAATCATGCGCGTTTCTCTCGAGCCGCGAGCTTCAGCTCGCGCGGACTTTCGAAGTGTGAGACATTCTCACAGCTTGTTGATCCGCGTGGGCTAAAGCCCGCAGCTCGCTGTGCACTTATTTGACTTCCTGCAGTTCACCACACTTGAGCATCTTGAATCCGTAGTATGGATTCGCTTTCCCTTCGGTCGCCTGAATCCAATCGCCTTTGGACAGCGGGCAGTGGTAGATGAACAACTTCGGCCAGCGGGCGCGGTCCGGCCGAACGTGTCCCACCAGTGTGCGCACCGCAGCGCTGAGTTCGACCAGCGTCACGCGATCCGCCTGCAAGTCCTTCGCGGTGATCTTAACCGCGGCGTGACGGAGCCGCGTCGCTGCCTCGACGACGGCGCGCGGAAGGTCGACATCAGGATCGTTCAATTGCTCAGCCAGTTTTTCGCTGGCGGAGGCCAGGCCGAGCGCATGGAGCGCGGTTCCAGAGGTTCGATCCGAAGCCAATAGGCGTTGCAGTTCTAAGTAATGCTCCATGATATAGTTCATCTGCGCCGCGATTTTCGCAGGCGCCGTCTGTGGACGCGGCAGCAAATCCGAACGGACCAACAACATGCCACAAATCGAACAAGTGCCTGTTTGTGATGCTCTTTCATCCGCGTGCATGGGGCAGGCATACTGATTTTCCGCTTCGCCGCTCGGCAGAGCCGCCTGCATTTCCTGAACCCAGGCGACCTCCTCCAGCGGTTTGAGCTTCATCCCGCATTCAGAGCACCTGCCGGCGGCGTCTGAGAATTGCCAGCATACTTTCGTAGGACACGTGTACTTGGCGCCCGCGGGAATCACGGCAAGCTTGGCTGCGAGGGTCGCTGCCGTCTTGAGCGGCAGGCTGCAAATGGTGCAGTTTCCTTCCTTGGCACTGTGTACGAGCGGATGAATCGCGCAATGGTACAAAGCCGCTTCAGCGACGCCCGGAGCAGGTGGGACATTGGCTTGGGCCATGGCGTCGTCGAGCCAAACGCCTCGATAGGCAGCCAGTCCTTGACCGCAATGAGGGCAATTGTCTTCAAAGGTACTGATCACACCGGCGTGATCCGGATCAGGACACGTGTACATTACCTTGAACGCGTGCAGCTCCTTGCCACAGCGCGGGCATGAGCCGGATGTCTTGGAAAACACATGCTGATGATCGACGCACGTGTAAGCGACGTCCGCGCCTTTCGCCCTCAGAATTGTCGCAACGTTCATGGCGGTATCCTCCCGTGGTCATTACTTGCTCACGCTTCGCAAACACCAAGCGACTTCGACTCTCAAAACGCGTCCATCCTTTCCGCGAACGCGTGCTCACTCACCGGCGCCGAACGCGGCGGCCGCGCCACGCCGGCGGCCGAAGGCGCGCCCGACGTCGTCCTGGACGCCGACCAGCGCCGGCACCAAGACCAGCACCAACACCGTCGCCAACAGCAGGCCGAAGACGATGGTCACCGCCATCGGGATCATGAATCGCGCCTGAAGGTCGGTCTCGAACATCAGCGGCAACAGCCCGCCGATGGTGGTGA
>JACZTW010000292.1 GCA_022573485.1 Planctomycetota bacterium | reverse complement strand
ATACCAGACAGTGCGTGTGTGTGGGATGTACCCTCTTTCGAACTGCTCACCTGCATGCCGGAAGGACTGGCCGGCGATGACCGGGTACCCTAAAAACGCCCAGAGCCCTTCGACGTATCTCGGGATATACGGATACAATGCCATCAACCCAACTACACTAAAAAAGGAATCCTGACAATTTCAGTGGTCCTCAAAATGGGGGCAGGTCAGTTGGACGCAAGCAGCAGGGCAGGATTTGGGCAGGTTCTTGCTGTTCAATTCGATGACGTACGTTAGGCGCTAGAAGCGAACTTCTGGATTCGCTCGGATTGGGATTGTTTATCCTGCACGAGTAAAAACGTAGGAAGTAGGAAGAAAGATGTAGCCACTGCCGTCCACCGCCACGCACCACGGATCGTCGAACTGTCATATCAAGGTATGAAGCGGCTTCACGTATGTTGGGGAACGTCACATTTCGGTCAGCCGCCTTTGATGTGACTCAACATTAGTGCGGCTTCAGTCTAATATGCCAACGCGCCAAACACCACCACCGCCACGCCGGTCACACTGAGCAGTGTCCCCGCAACCAAGAGGTCCACGGCTCGCTTCCGTTGGTGTTCTACCCCGGCGAAGGTCACGGCAATCGCAAAGCCGCCTCGCGGATGGACTACAACATGCGCATGATGCGCTGGATGGAACACTACTTGAAAGCGCCGGGCGGCGATCCGCCTCCATACAAACTCGATCTGGACTCTGTCAAGCCGAAGGAGGATGACGACAAGAGCGAGTCATAGGGCGGCGTGGTCGGTCGCGTCGATCAAAAGAGGCGTGACCGTGATCCAATTGTCCAGCAGGTAGTGGAAGTCCTGGCCGGGTGTTGCGGGGCGGTTGAAGTATCGTCCAGTGTAGTTTGTCTCGTAGCGCGTGGTGTCTCCACCCGGAGGCGACTGGAAAGACGTGTCGAGCGGTTCTGAAGTGAGGGGGCAGCGCTGGATGCCCTTCAATTCGTCGATGCTTTGCAGGTCCGGCAGATTGATGTTGATGAATCGCGGCGATTTCTCTTGGTCGCCGTGCGCCAGCACTTCGCCGAGGGCTCGCGCCGCCAACTCCGCCGTCAGATCCCAGTTATCGGACCTGGAAGGTCTGATCAACTGGGAGATTGCGATGCCCGTCCTGCCCAGGATGACCGCTTCTCGGGCGGCGGCCACGGTTCCGGAATAGAACACGTCCACACCGGCGTTGGCCCCGTGGTTGATGCCCGACAGAACGACTTCAACAGGCTCGATGGGCAGATGCCGCAGTGCCAATCGAACGCAGTCCGCCGGGGTGCCGCTGCACGTGTAATGCGTCCCAAATCGCTGGTTCCGGCCCCGTTCGACGTGGATGGCTTGATTCATGGTGACAGCGTGGCTTTTGATGCTGTGGCATGCCTTGGGCGCGACAACCATTGGGCTGCCGAAACGCTTGGCAGCATTGAAAAGCGCGAAAAGCCCGGCGGCCTCGACGCCGTCGTCATTGGTGATCAAGAGGTTCACTATCGTTGCACCTCAACACGGTTTCCGTGGACGGTATAACTTGCCAGGACCGCTAATAATAATAGATCGCCCAAGTCCTGCAACGATTTGCTTGCGCGGTTGCCGAATCTTAGGTTGTAGTGGGTCTGCGTGGATACGGCACCTCGCACGAGATGCCGTTCGCATGGGCGTGGCGGGCGTCGAGCAGAAATCGTCTTCGGCCGGTGCGACTCATTCACAGGATCCACACAAGTCGGATGGGTCTGCAAGAAGGGAAAATGTCCAGATGGCGACTGCAGCCAAAGCACAGGCCGAACGGTCCATCACGACCGCCACTCAGAGAATCAAGCTCTCCGTCACGGCGCAACTCCCGACCGGAGCGTCGAAGAGTTGGAGCCTCCTCAAACCCGTGACCGTGATCGGCTCCAGGCGACACGCACAAATCATCGTGCGAGAGGAACATGTCAACCGATCCCACGCCGCGATCGTCAACACGGGGGTGCATGTGCTGCTGGTGGACCTCTTCAGCGATGCGGGCACCTACTGTAACGGTCGCCTCGTCACGCGGGAATTGCTCAAAGACGGCGATGTCGTACGTGTCGGCTGCACCGATCTGCAGGTTTCGATCGAGTTGCCTCCGAATCCCGTCGTGCCGCGCCGCGGCATCCTTGCCTTCGACGATCCTCTGAAGATGCCCAAGGCGATGCGAGTGGTTCAAGTGGATACCGATGAAGGGTGGGAGATCGTCGACAGCACGGCCATTATCGGCAATTGCAAACAGGCAGCGGTCGGCGTTTATGCCGAGGGAATCGCCCGCGCCCACAGTCTGATCTTCGCTACGATTAACGGCATCGGTATCATGGACCTCGGCAGCAGCACGCCCCTCAAGATCAATGGTAACGAGAAGCAAATGGCGTATCTGAGGCGCCAGGATCGATTGCTGATCGGCAAGACGGGCTTGATGGTTGAATTCCCCAAAGCCGACGGCGGCGCGCAGGCCGGGCGGCGGAATGGTCTGCCTGAGAAAACGACGGGGGACGAATCGCAAGGTGGGTCCGCGCCGTCGGACGTAGCTGCCCAACCACACGGGCAAATGGAGGATGGTTCGTTGGTAAGACGGGGAAACGAGGCGCGCGCCGTTGGGGGCTCGGCGGCCGCGGTGATGGATTCGAGCGAGGCGCCTTTCACCGAGCAACCCGAGTTGGAATCGTTGGGCAGCAAGATCTCCGCTTTGCAGGAGGAGTTAGCGGAATCCTGGGGCGAAATCAACGAATGGAAGAAGAAACTCACTCTGGAGCACAACAACCTGACGGTCGGAAAGCAGGCATTGCAAAACAAGGAAAAGGAACTCAGGCTGCTCGCAGCGGAAGTGGAACATCGCACCAGCAAAGTAGCCGATCAGGAACAACAGTGTGAGCAGCAGCACAGCGAGTTTTCTGCGAGAGAGGCTGCAAACGACATGCTCAAGGCTGGCCTGGACAGCCGGGACCTCAAGATTCGAGAACAGCAGGCCAAGCTGGCCACGGTGGCCGACGAACTGGAGACGCGGCAAAGCGAGATCGCCGGGCGAAAAGCGCAACTCGACAAGATCAGGGCGGAAGTGGAACATCGCAGCAGCAAAGTAGCCGACCAGGAACATCAGTGTGAGCAGCAGCAAAGCGAGATCGCCGGGCGAAATGGGGAGATCGAGAAGATCAAGGCGGACCTGGACGGCCGGGATCTTGAGATTCGAGAACAGCAGGCCAAACTGACCACGGTGGCCGGCGAACTCGAGACGCGGCAAAAAGAAGTCGAACGATTTGCCGCGGAATACGAGACGGTGCGTCAGGAGATCGAAGCCAGGCGTCTCGAACTTGAGCCGCTCGAAAACTCAATCGCGGAAGAGCGCTCTCGGCTTGAGAAAGAGCAACAGTCGATGAGCGCACTCTCGGAGGGTTTGTGCGATCGGGAAACCAAACTCTCCTCGCGGGAAGAGACCCTTCTTCAGCAGCGGGCTGATCTTGAATCCAATCTGCGCGAACTCGAATCCAGGTATGAAGAAATCGGTTCAAGGGAAAGCCAACTCACCGATTACGAGAAGGCCTTGCAGAAGCGACACGGTGAGTTGGTCGAAAGGGAACAGCAGATTCATCGCCGCTCCGAGATCGTCACGCGCTTCAAGCAGTTTATCGAGGAAGCGAATGAAGCATACGACATCACGGTGAACTCACCCGTCGATCCGGCGCCGGAAAGGATACCCGTTTTGCCGGAGCCTGATGAAACTCCTCCGAAGCAACCAAGGGCGGACGCAACGGCGGTTCTCAATCGCGCGCGGCGGCAAATGCGCGCTGCGGTTGCGGATCTGAAGGAAGAAACGCGTCAATTGGCGGAGGAATTGCCGGGCACCGAGGCCGGAAACCAGGAACCGTCGTCGGGTCAGCCGGCGGCTGGTGTAGACCTGCAATCGTTGGAGCCCGAAGTTCGTGATCGATTTCGTGCCTTGAAGCGGATCGGAAGCAACGGCAAGTCAGATGCGGATTTGGTCGAGCAGATCCGCGCCGAACTGCTGAAGGAAGGCAAAGGTGGTGCGAACAGGCGAGGCAAAAAGAAAGCCTGGTGGAAAGGTTAATTGATCCGATCGGCGGGCTCGTTCAGGACACGTCGAGCTAGAGGAGGGGAGTGCCAAGCAATTGGGTCAGGACCGCACTCAGTGTAATACTGATAACATCCAAGAGCAGGCTATCGATCGTGCAGCCACCCGCCTGTAGCAGGCAGGCACCGCCTGCGAGGGCCGTCAATCCGCGAAAACACTGCTTGAAACGCAACCCGTGATCTCCCTCTGCGCAACTCAGAGTGGTTGCCAGCATCAACATTGACCG
>JACZTW010000038.1 GCA_022573485.1 Planctomycetota bacterium | reverse complement strand
TGGACGACCCAGATCCCACAGGCAGATTCCTGAGCCGCGGACTTCTGTTGGCCTTGGAGTGTCTCGCCGACGGCGCCCCTATCCATGAGAAGGAACTGCTCGACGAACTGCACATCCGAACGGTTGAACTTGGGAAGACCAAGTGGCTGGGGCTTCCCTTCAGAGCGATCGGCTCGCTCTCGGACCTGCGCGCGTCCCGCTTGAAAACTTTCGCCGACGAAACACGAGAGGCGCTGCTCGACAATGCGGCTCAACACCTCGACGATCAGGACGTTCTGGCATTGAAGGTCTCAGCCAAAGTCAGTGATCTTCGTGATTCTGTTCATCCCACGGAAGGGGAGTGCATCGAGTTGCTGCTGGAGCAACTTCAAGGCTCTGACATGCCTCCGGTGCGCGCACTCGCAGCAAGCGCCCTGATGTTGTTTGTCAGGTCAAGAAGAACGGTGCGACGAGCCCTTACTCAGGCTTTCTCAATTGAATCCGACCCCGAAGTCCGAGCTGGGATTGCCGCAGCCTTGGGTCCGGCGGTGGGTCAGCGCGAAGTGAAGCGAACTTTGCTCAAAGGATTCCGGACTGAACCTGACCCGGGCGTCCGCAGTGGCTGTGCTGTGGGCTTGGCTGCAGCGGCCCTTGAAGATCAAGACCTGCGCGCTGAGTTCCTCTCGGTTCTGTCCACTCACAGCGATGCATCATGGAGATTCGCATCAGTCTGGGGGCTTGGTTTGTGCCTCGAAGGTGACCATGAAATCCAACAGGTCCTGCAGGACAGGCTGGAGGACGCAAAGGAGGATGAAGAGGTGCGTATGGCCTGTCTCCTCATACTAGAAAAATCATTGGCGATTCGGTCAGGTGCTCTGGAGTTTGTCGCGGATCTGCTATCCGATTCTGCCAATCCCGCGCTTTCACAGGCAGCGGCTCAGACACTCGCGGGTATTGCGGGTGCCGGCCAAGTCAAATGGTCCCGTCTGCCAATCGAAAAGATCGAGCAGGTTCTAATATCCATCGAGGATCCCTGTCGCCATGAATACGCTGCGCTTTGTTCGCTTGTCGATGGGCGGGAGCGGCGGAAGTTCGTTCTCGCTCGAGAAAAGCGAATTGAGAACGCGCTCTCGGAGTTTGACGCTCGCCTGGAGGTCGTCTTTATCTTTGGATCGGCGGCGAAACTCGAGCAAGACCGTGAAAGTGACTTGGATCTCATGGTCATCGGCGACGTTTCTCTTCGAGATTTGACTCCGGCGCTCAAGCGACTTGAACTCGAACTCGGCCGCCAAATGAACGCCGTCATTTATTCAAGAGAAGAATGGTCTTCACGCCTCGAAGAAAAGAATCCTTTCGCCATGAACGTCTGGAACGGCGAGAAGATATTTGTCAAGGGAGGACAACATGAGCTTGCAGCAGTGGCTCGATAATTCTTGGATTACCAAGTCGACTCCGTCGCGTGAAGACATCGCGGGCCTGATCCAAATTGCGGAACGCAACCTTGCAGATGCCTCTCTGGAAGGGCTGAGCCCCGACGGCCGCTTCAGTCTGGCGTATGATGCAGTGCGGTGCCTTTGTCAGGCAGCGTTGACGGCCAGCGGCTTCGTCGTGCCGAAAGGTGGACGGCAGCATGAACGCGTGATCGAGTCCTTGAAGTTCACTCTTGGCAGCGAGTGGGCCGATGAAACTGACTACTTCGACCGGTGTCGCCGCGGCCGCCACAAATCGACTTATGAACAATCGGGGATCAATCAGCCGCGAGACGCTGATCAACTGCTGGAATCCGCCAAGAAACTGCTGCCGGCAACCAAGGAATGGTTACAGCGCGATCATCCCGATCTGATCTGAGTCGTTACCGGCCGCATGCGGCCGGCTATATATGAGTTCTCCGCACGTTGGTCAGCGCTGCCCCAACTCCGCAACTCCCGAACTCCTGAACTCCTGAACTCCCCAACTGCATCACTACTCGGGTCAGCTTCTGCCGACTGTCGCCTCGCCGTCGGTGGCCTGGGGGATTCCGAGCGTGTCGTGGACCCAGCGGGTGGGGGCCTGGATGCCGAGGTCGTTGACGGCGACCGAGAGTACGTCGGCCAGTTCGCGCAGGTCGCGCGGCTCTTCGGGCTTGCGGCGGAAGAACGGCACGGGCACGTCGAGGCCGAACTTGAACTGCGCCAGCGGGCGCAGGATGTCGCGCCGGACCGTGCGGCCTTCCTTGCGAATGTCGTCCAGCAGAATGTCTTTGCGAACGCGGTCGTGTACCTCAGCGGCCGCCTTGCTGCCGCTCTGGTCAGCCATGTCCACGGTCAACGTCTGGCCCAGCCAGGCCTTGGTCATTTCGCGATTCAGAAAGTTCACCAGCCGATCGTACGGCGGGTTGGGCGTGCCGCGGTTGGCTTCGATGATCTCCAGTTCGACCGCTTTGCTGAACACGCCCGCCGCCTCGCTGCCCATGCTGGTGAGCATGTCGAGCAATTCGCGTTTCTCTTCGACGCTGGCAGACGGGTCGTAGCGAGCGACGCGGATCGGCATCCCGAAAATCTCCGCAAACGTCAGCCACTCCTTCAGGGCGTAGTTCTTCCCCAGAAACGCCAGCGCCGTCACGCGCAGCAGCCCGCCGCGCGACGCGTGGCCCGTGGTGGCGTGCGGCGTGTGAACGACAAACTTGTTCGCCGGCAGCGCGATGCCGTCGAGCGGCTCATCATCGGTCAGGATCCGAACCTGGTCCAAGCCGTCGAACACCAGCCGCGTAAACTCGATCGGCGCGAGATCGACGATGGTGTGCGAGCCGTCCTTGAAGTCCCAGACGACTTCCGCAACCGCGATGTTCCGACCCAGCGCCAGCGATAAATGTTGCAGCGCATCATCGAGCGCGTCGATCGAACCCAACACTTGCGCGCAATAGTCTGCCGCCTCAGCGGCGAGCGCCGCATCGAGCCCAGGCCGAAGGTCCGACGCCGGAACCATTTCCCATTCCAGCCCGGTCAGCGCCAGCCGCCGCGTATTGGCGATCGAGAACAAATGGGCGTCCTTTTCTTCCATTTGCTCGTAGAGCTGCATAGGTTCGGAAAGCGCCCCATCGTCCGCTGCTTTGAGAATGGCAGACAGCCGCGCCGGCGTCAGACCGTCGGCGGGATAATCCCGCCAAGAGTCCTCTTCGCGACGGCGAATGAGCTCCCCCGGTTTTGGCCGCTTGGTTGAGGGTTCGTTATGGAAAAAATTAGCGATACGTTGTACGAGTTGCATCAAAATCTCCTGTCGTGTTCAAGTCATGCGCTCCCTCACGGTCGCGTCTCTGATTTGGGAATCCGCAATCCGAAATCCGCATTCCGCAATCGAATCAGTCGAAGACAACGGTTTTGTTTTGACTGACGAGGGTTTTGTCTTCGGTGTGGAGCCGGACGGCGGTGGCGAGGACGACACGTTCGAGGTCTCGGCCTTTGCGGATGAGATCATCGACAGTGTCGCGATGGCCGACGGGCAGCGTGCTCTGGGCGATGATCGGGCCTTGGTCGAGTTGGTCGGTGACGTAGTGGCTGGTGGCGCCGATGATCTTCACGCCGCGCTCGTAGGCTTGCTGATAGGGCGAGGCCCCGGCGAAGGCCGGCAGGAAGCTGTGGTGAATGTTGATGATGCGCTCGGGGTAGGCCTGCACGAACTCCGGCGAGAGCACCTGCATGTAGCGGGCGAGCACGATGAAATCCGCGCCGACGCGCTGCAATACGTCGCGGATCTGTTGCTCTTGTTCCGCTTTGGTTTGCGGGGTGACGGCGAAGTGGTGGAACGGCACGTCGAACGACTCCGCCACGCCGGCGAGGTGCGGGTGATTGCTGATCACGCAGGGCACCTCGACGCGGAGTTCGCCGGTCTTGGCCCGCCATAACAGATCGGTCACGCAGTGGCTGGCCTTGCTGGCCAGGACGGCCATCTTTTTGGTTTCGTTGCTCCAGCACACCCGCCAACGCATGTCAAAGCGCTCGGCGACGCTCTGCCAGGCAGAGGCGAACGTCGAACGATCCAGGCCGAAGCCGCCGAGTTCGATTTCCAGGCGCATGAAGAACTCGCCGTGGTCCGGATCGGTGTGCTGGTCCAGCTCGAGGACATTGCCGTTGTTCTCGGCGATAAAACCAGTGACGGCAGCGACGATCCCGCGCTGGTCCGGGCACGTGATCAATAATCTCGCGGTATCAAGCGCCATTGTAGCGCAGGAGATAATACATGCGTGGCGTGGATTCAAGACCAAAAGCGAAAATTGCCACCCGCACAAGTCGCGCGTGCGTTGCCGTGCTCGACGCTGCCGCGGCGGTCTCGTATTCTATTCGTCAAAGCGTCCGGCGCGAGGGATGCCGGATGTGGTGAGGTGTACGAATGAACCGCGGATTTCCGGTCTGGCCGATGCTGCTTTTTCTGGGCGTGGGGCTCGGGCTGGTCTTTCGGAACGGCCGGTGGAACTGGGAGCCCGTGCGTAACAAGATGGGCTGGTCGCTGTTCTTTTGGTTTACCTGGAGCACGATCGTGCTGCTCGGCCTCGGGGCGATGCTCGGGATTCAAAACGCCTATGGCATGTCGGCCATCATCGCGGGTATTTTCGTGCTGCCGGCCTTGGCTTATCCACGGTTGAAGCGAAAGAAGATTCTGAGAGTTCGATTGGCTCAGGGCTTGTGCGTGAAATGTGGCTATGATTTGCGGGGATCGAGCGAACGATGTCCCGAATGCGGATGGAATTTCTGAGCACGACGACAGGATGGTTTGGGCACGGCTGGCGATGCTCCTCGCCGCCGCCGGGTTCCATTGAGCGATCTGGAGAATTCTCGATATGAAAAGCCACACGAGCCACTTGACGTTTAACGTGCCGGCACGGATGGACTTTGTGAACATCACGCCGCAGGTGGAGGAGGAATTGCGCAAGAGCGGCATCGAGGAGGGCCTGTGCCTGGTCAATGCCATGCACATCACCGCCAGCGTGTTCATTAACGACGACGAGCCGGGTCTGCACCATGATTACAAGCGCTGGCTCGAAGAGTTGGCGCCGTTTGACGCCAGCCCGGAGCGCTATCACCACAACCGCACGGGCGAAGACAACGCCGACGCCCACCACAAACGGCAGATTATGGGCCGCGAAGTCGTGGTGGCGGTCACGCAGGGCCGGCTGGATTTTGGCCCCTGGGAGCAGGTTTTCTACGGCGAGTTCGACGGTCGGCGCCCCAAACGTGTACTAGTGAAAATCATTGGCACGTAGGGATAACCCGAACAATCGTCCAAAATGACTAGCTGTCCTAATTCACCCTCCTCGCAAGACTTGCCGAAGCAGTGAGCATCGGTTTTCAGACTCAATCGCCGCAACGGGCTACTGCTGGGAGGCTATGCAGGATGAAGATTTACGTCGTTGAAGATGATGTCAACCAGGCGATGTCCACGCGCCTTGCTCTGGAGAAGATGGTCGGTGATATCGAGGTGTGCTACTCGACCTGTGCCGACGATGCCATGAAAATCCTGCTGCCCGATGGCGGCCAGGCGTTGCTGTGGGATCCGGATTTGATCTTCCTGGACATCAACATGCCGGGCATCAGCGGGGTGGAGATGCTGCGGCATCTGAAGGACGATGAGCGTACCAAGAACATACCGACCATCATGTTCACGGCGTCGCTCGATCCTGAAGATGAAAAGACATGCCTCGAACTCGGTACGGCCGGCTTCGTACGCAAGCCTGACGATTGGCGCGAATACCACTCAGCCCTCGAAGAAGTCGTGATGCAACACACCTAATCGGAGGCGCATTCTCGTCTCGACGCCCTTCCGCGGACCTCAATCCCGGACGACTGTTCGAACCGCGCAGACGTTCGTTGAGCGGGGCGTGCTCCGCGCTTGAAGATCCGCGCGGGCTCCCGGCAAGCCGGGTTCCATTCCGCCCCCGGCTCGCAGCTTGGCGCGGGCCACACAATCTGCGAAGGTGTGTGCCCCAATGAGGAACCGGGCGGTGTCGGACTCGAATCACAGCGCGAAACACATCTTGATCATCATCGGCCTCACGGCCGTTTACCGCGCGCTGTATATTGGCTCGTTCGATGTCAGCACCGATGAAGCCTACTACTGGATGTGGTCGGTGCGGCTCGACTGGGGTTACGTGGATCACCCGCCGATGGTGGCCTACGTGATGTGGCTGGCGGGCGCTCTGACGGATGATGCGCCGTGGGCCTGGCGGGCGTCGGCCATCGCGATTTCCTGTGCGAGTAGCTGGTTGGTGTTTTGCACCGGCCGGAAACTCTTCAGCGCCCGCGCCGGCTTCTGGGCGGCGCTGCCGTTGACTCTTAGCCCGCTGTATTGCATGGCCCTGGGCTTTCTGCTGGTGCCGGAATCCTTGTTGGTCTTCTGGACTGCGCTGGCTCTCTATCTGGCAGCCAAGATGGTCACCGAGCAGCGACTGGCGCTGTTCTATCCTCTGGGTGCAGTTTTCGGGCTGGGGCTATCCTCAAATCCGCCCGCCATGCTTATCCCGACCGGTTTGGTCTTGTTCGGCTTGCTGTCCAAGCCGCACCGCTGCTGGTTCCGGCGCAAAGAGCCCTATCTCGGCGCGCTGTTGGGTCTCTTGATTTTCTCGCCGGTGGTCTACTGGAATTCGCAGCACGATTGGGCGGGGTTGTTGTTCCTCTCGGAGCGCACGGAGGTCGGCGATGCGAACGCCCCGCCGGGGTTGGGATTGGCCTGGCAGAGCGTGTTTTTCCAGGCCACATACCATACGCCGGTGGTTTTCATTCTGTTGTGGACGGGCGTGGTGCTCGGTTTTCGCCGTTTGCGGCGTCAGGCGGATGCGCGGATCCTGTTGTTGCTGTGCTTCAGCCTCCCGCTGCTGGGCATTTTCCTGGCAGTGGCGAGCATGTCCACCACGCAGGCACACTGGCCGACGTCCGGTTACCTGGCGTTGTATGTCTTGTTCCCTGCGGTTGTGTTTCATGATCGCTTCCGTTGGTCCCGAGCGAAAAAAGCGCTGGCGGCTGGGGCATTGGGCCTGGCGACGTTGGCATCGGCGTTCCTGCCGCTGGTGATGGTTTATCCCTTGACGACCATCATTAACGAGCGCCTGCAGGCTGTTGTGAGCTTGCCGCCTGACGCGGTCGAACCGCTGGCCCAAAGCGCGGGCTGGGGCCAGGAAATCCGTGCCGGGCTGATCGAGGTCCGCGACCGCGTCGCGGCCGAACAGGGCGAGCCGCCCGTGATCCTGACCCATTTCAATGTATTGGCGGGGCTGCTGAGTTACTATTTGCGCGACGTGTGCGAAGTCGTAAGCGTTCACGCCCAGGCCCGTCAATACAACGTGTGGTACGACGACGGTGATCTTTACGACAGGACAGTGCTGTTTGTCAGCGGCGAACTCTTCAATCGGGCGGCGGCCGGCAGCGGCCGGCCAGAGGAATACTACGTCTTCGATGAATGCCGCAAGCAGACACCGGTCATCGAAGTCGTGCGACACGGCGTCACAATCAATCGCGTGCATGTCTGGCTGTGCACCGGCTATGCAGGGCCGGTCCGCTGAATCTGCGGCTTGGACACGACATGGACCTCAGGCGGGCTCGCCGGCTGAAGCCGGCAGCGACGTCGCCCTGATTCGCGCTTTATGATCGCCGATCTTGGGTGTCGCCCGAGGGTTGCGGGGCCTTCGAGACCATGTGGGCCGATAGGGCGGGCTTGGCATCGGCGCCAATGACCGCCTTTCTTGAAACGATGCTAGCCTGGAGGTAGCATTGTGCCCCCGAGAACCCATTGGCTATGGCGCGATCAAAATCGGAAGCGGAAAATGGAGAATCCGGACATCGATGGTGCGGTCGAAGGCAGAGCGTCTTGGGCCTCGCACCTGCCCTGCGCTGTCCGTTGACCACCTGATCATGAAGAGGGATCCGGCGCGATGACCCTGCTGCGAGATTGCTGGTATCTGGCGCTATTGGGGCGCCGACTCAAACGGGGTCGGATGGTTGCCAAGACCATGCTGGGTGAACCCGTGGTCATCGGTCGGCGCGCCGATGGAGAGGTTTTCGCACTCCGTAACATTTGCCCCCATCGAGGCATGCCGCTGCATCACGGCCGGCTCGAAGACGGCGGCGTGCGCTGTTGCTACCACGGCTGGAAGTTTGGGACCGAAGACGGCCGCTGCACCGACATTCCGTCGCTGACCGACGAGCAGACCTTCCACTTGGAACGCGTGCGGGTGAAGTTGTATCCCTGCCGTGAGGTTCAAGGGAATATCTGGGTATACATCGCGCGCAACGGCACCTCAAAAGAGACGCCAACCGACCTCCCTCCGGTACCGCGCATGCCGGACATTGGCGAGCGCGGGCCTCGGTTTGCATTGTCCATGGACTTCGCCTGCGACATCGACCAGGCGGTGGTGGGGCTGATGGATCCCACGCACCTCGGCTATGTTCACACTTCATGGTGGTGGCACAAGCGCAATCGCAAGCCGCGCCTCAAGGAAAAGTCCTATGTCCCATTCGGTAACGGCTTCCGCCTGGAACGGCACGAGCTGAAAGGCGGCGCCCGCCCCTATCGCATTCTTGGCAAGAACGTCACGACTGAGATCACGTTTCAATTGCCGGCGGTGCGCGTCGAACACATCAAAGGAGATCGCCACAGCGTTGTATCGCTGACTGCCATTACGCCGCTCACGGAGACGACGAGCGAGGTGCATCAGTGCATGTATTGGACCATCCGAGGGCTTGGCCTGCTCTGCCCGATCATGCAACGGCTGGCTCGGACGTTTCTGGGCCAGGATCGAGACGTGGTGATCCGGCAGGCAGCGGGCTTGGCCTACGATCCTCCGTTGATCCTGATCGACGACGCAGATACGCAGGCCAAATGGTATTACCGCCTGAAGCAACGACAGCTCGAATGCCAGGAACAAGGGAAACCCTTCAAAAACCCGCTCAAGGCGCGTATACTCCGCTACCGCAGTTAAGACTACTCGAGTGTCGGCGGATAGGCCGGAACCGCGGAGTGAGCAAAGTGCGCACGTTTTGGAGGCAGCATGGTTCGACTCACGGATAGGATCACCGACCGCTTTTCGGCAACGGCCGGAGGCGCGACAGCGGAGGGGCGCTCCACGGGTATTTGGGAGAAATCGTCCAAGTTCCTCTACAACTACGTCAACAAGGGCCTGCAGGACGCCCCGCAGGTAACCTTCCTCAACTATGGCTATGTCCCGTCCGAGGGTCAGCCAATCGCTCTGGAGGCTCACGACGAACCCAACCGCGTCTACATCCAGCTCTATCACCATGTGGTCAGCAGCGTTGACCTAGGTGGGCGAGATGTGGTCGAGGTCAGTTCCGGCCGCGGCGGCGGCGCCCGATACATCACGGAGTACTTCAAGCCGAAGAGCATGCTGGGTGTGGACCGCTGCACCTTTGCGGTAGATTTCTGCACCAAACAACACGCTCGACCCGGCTTGCGATTCATGCACGGCGATGCGCAAGCCTTGCCCCTGGAGAATGACTGCTGTGATGCCCTGGTGAACGTAGAAGCCTCGCACGACTATCCGCAATTGGAACGGTTCTTCTCAGAGGTGCGCAGGGTGCTCAGGCCTGGCGGCCATTTCATGTATACCGACTTTCGCAAGCGGGAACATTGCGCGCAATGGTACGACCAAATCCAGCAGTCCGGCCTGGAACCCGTCGAGCAAGTGGACATTACGACCAACGTCGTGAAAGGCCTCGAATACCTCACGCAGCAGCACGTGGCTCTGGTCAAGCAGCTCTCGCCCTTCCTCCTGCGCCCCATCTTCCGCCAGCTCGCAGGCGTCAAAGGCTCCTATGTCCACCGCAGCTTAGAGTCGGGCAAGCAAAAATACATCAGGTATGTGCTGAGAAAGCCGGCTTAGATAGCTTCCCATAGCGAAGTTTCGTAGCCCAACAGCTACATTGTCAGCCTTGCCTGATTTGACCGATATGGCACAAAACAGGCTTTCCAAATAGCTCAGCAGCAGATCGCCCCACTTCCGGGCTTGGGGTTCGGGCGGGTCAGACCTGTCGGTCGGTTGCTCGACTGAGATCGTACAACGACGGTTGGAACCGGCTGCGGATCCAGCCACGAATCGTGTGATCAAAAGAACGGGTCTCCCGAGTCCGCCTGACGGTGTCAATGACCGAGGGCGTTCGCCAGCCATGCCGAACCTGGCCCGTGTTCGCCAGGAAGAGACTCTCCAGGTAGTTGAGAAGCGGATCACCGAAGTTGATCAACTTGGGGTTGGGCGGCTGAGGCGGGTCGGCGATATCCTGCGCGCAGATGGGCTGGTGGAACGTGACCTTGATTGTTCGATCCAGGCCCATGACAAAACCAGCCGTGTCATCAAAGCTCACCGGCACAACATAAGTGCGTCGCTTGGTGGATCGAGACTTGTTGTTCAAGTAATCGATCAACAAGCGAATCCCGCGCTTGGCGCGCATCTGTTGGCCATACATCAAATAAGGTCCCCCACCATCAACAGCGATCACCAAGGGCAGGCGCTGGTTGATGATGATATGGGCGGACTTTTCGAGCGTTGCAGAAAGAGCGCGCCGATCGCGGGGTTTGACCAAAACCAAACATGGGTCGCGGGCCGCCGACTTGGGAAAGTATAGTTCGTTGGCCCACATGCCGTAGTCGATACCGTGCAGCACGTCGACCAGGATGGGCATGTCGAGCATCGAATGCCGGTGCGATATGACCAGGACAATATTGTGCAGCGTTTTTGCAGTGCGCCGCTCGAAGAGCGAGTCGTCGGCGAGCAACTCATCACGCCCATGCAGTTGAACGATCGGTCCCGCCCGGTCGGCCAGGCTGGCCAGCGCGCCGGAAGTGACCATTCTGCGAAGCTTGCCCGCCGCGGTCTGCCAGCGATACGTCGGCCAGGGGAGCAGCCCGCGCGTGAACGTGTAGAACGCTGCGGGCAGCGTGCTCCGCAACGGACGCCAATGCAATACGTTCGGGAGCATCTGCTCAAACGTGTTCATCACGGCTTGAGCCAAGGTATAGGCTGAGGCGCTCTCCGTTGGCTGAATCTGTCGAATCTTCCCCGGGGGGCGACGGCGCAGGCGCCGGCCTATCTCCAACTTGAGCAAGCGGTCGCCCAGGGCCAGTGCATCGCAATAGAACTGCTGAATCGCCTGCCAACATTCCAATTCAGTACGATTGCCGGACCAGGCATCGGTGTTGATCAGCAACCGTCTAAGTTCATCGAGTCGCCGAAAGCCATCCTGAATCCGGGCATCGCACAGCACACGGGACACGCTGGCGGGAGATGAATCCAACGCCACCGCCCAGTGCCAGAGTCGCTGGAGGTTGTAGCTGACATCGTGAATGACTTGTTCGCTGAACTGTCGGCGATAGTCCGCCAGCAGCCGATCACGCTCGAGATCGTGCTCGACAATAATCGTGCCGTCATCCCGCACCGCCGTCTCGAGCCGTTCCACGAGGGGCTCGAATGCCCGTGCAGCGACGGGCCGAACAGACAACAGCGGGCCATCGGCGAGTTCCGGATCCACCAATGATTTATTCGTGGACATGCTCGATCAATTCGTCGGCGCGACAGAGGTCGAAAATGGACGCATGAAACGGCCTGCGCAACCGTCCTCGTAGAGAGAGGTCGCGGTCGAATCTCGCCCGTGTCCGCCGCACGGTGTCAATCACGCAGGGCGTCTGCCAGCCGTGGCGCACCTGGCCGGTGTTGGCCAGAAAATGCGCTTCCAGGTACGTGAGGAGCGGGTCTCCGCGATTGATGGACTTGCGATCGGGCCGGCGAGGAGCGGCGGCGATATCATCCGCGCAGATCGGCCGGTGGAGGGTCAGCGTGATCCGCGAATCCAGCCCACGGATGAAGGTGACCGTGTCGTCATAGGTCACCGGTACAATATACGTCCGCCGCGCCGTGCCCCGGGATTGCGCTGCCAGATAATCGACCATCAAACGGATTCCGGGCTTGACACGCATCTGCTGACCGTAAGGCAGATAGGGCGTGCCGCCATCGACATAACTGGTGATCGGAAAACGCTGATGAATGACCAGATCGGCGGTTCGCGCCAGCGTGCGTTCGAGCCGACGCGTCTCGCCCGGATTTACGGTAACGATGAGTGGATCGGTGGCGGCGGATTTCGGGAAATACTGGATGTTGCTCCACGATGCGATCTTGATGTGACCAAAGACATCCGCCATGAGGGCTAAATCAAAGAGTGAGTGACGATGGGACAGGGCGAAGATGATGTTCTGCCTCGTGCGTCGCGTGCCCGGATCAAAAAAATGCGGGTCGTTCAAGAGATCAATGCAGTCGATCCGCTCGACGACGGGGCTGCCGGGTGCCCCATAATTCGCGAGCGTGCCCGCAGTCAGTATTCGATGAGCGCGCTGCAAGTATTCCATGGAACGCCATGGAGGCCAGGGCAGCAAGCTCCGAATTCCCTGATAGATGAAAATGGGCCACAGGCCTCGAAGCGGTTCGGCATGGAACGCGTTTGGAATGGCCTGCTCAACGAGGTTGACCAGGGCCTGCGCGGGATTATAGGAAGATGCGCCCGGTCGCTCGTGGCGCTTGAGTTTCTTCTCGGCGACGCGCCGCGGCCGGCGGCCTGCTTCGTAGTGCCACAGACGGTCTGCCAGCGCCAGCGCTTCACAATAGAATTGATGGAACGCATTCCAGCAGGCGAGTTCGATCCGGCTGCTGGACCACTGATCGTTGTCCAAGAAAAAATGACGAATCGCATCAAGGTGCCTCAAGTGTGCACGGATTCGGGCATCGCCAAAGACGTCGTGCCGGGGGTCAAGCCGCTCCGCCTCATGCCACAAGCGCTGCAAGTTGTAGCTGAAGTCGTGCACGACTTGGCTCTGGAACAAATGCCGCGACGCGGCCAACATGCGGGTCAACGGTTCGTCAGGATTCACTCGGATCACATCACCGTCGCCCGACAGCAGGCGGACTCGTTCGACGAGCGGCGTAAACGCGGTTGCCGGCGTTAGACGCTCCCCCAGCAAATGTCCCCGCCGCAGCTGGGGGTCCATCAGGCCTGCAACGTTTGCGTCATCGGGCATGCGGAAAGCCTCTCTTGGGGGGGAATCAAACCTCGAGGCGGTAGTATAGCACTCGTCCCCGGCATGTGCATAACCGATTGTGTAGCAACGAAATAAGTGTGCTGCCGTGCTCCAGAGGCACTTCTGGCCGGACCCATTGGCAGTTTCGAAAGATTAATTGAGCGATCCTCTGGACAGGTGAGATTTGCTTGGTATTATGTGTGGTTGTTCGTTCGGTGCCGAACGCGATTCGGTACCGAGGCGATGGGAGTTTGTCATCGCCGAACTGCTCTTTGACAAGTAAACAGTGCAATCTATTGTGAGGATGTGATGCTGCAAGCGCAGTTGCGAAAGGCGCTTGGGGCATAACGGCTGTCTGGAGCCTATCCAGACAATCGGTGTGAAGCCGAGTCGGACTTTGTCCGGCGCGGCGACGCAACATATCCTCGCTACGCAATAAGTGAGTGTATGAGCCTTTTTTTTCGTAGGCAACGCCGTCCCGGTTCGCCGGGGCGGTGCCGACGATACAAAGTGAAGAGTTTGATCCTGGCTCAGAACGAACGCTGGCGGCGTGGCTAAGGCATGCAAGTCGAACGGAGTGTGTGGAAGGTAACGGAAGCACACTTAGTGGCGAACGGGTGAGGAATAGATAGGTAACGTACCCTGGACACAGGAATAGCGGCGGCCCGACTTGTCCGGACTTTGCGAAAGTGCCGGTAATACCTGATGACATCACTGGATCGCATGGTCCGGTGATCAAAGGTCCGCAGGTCTGGGAGCGGCCTATTTCCTATCAGCTTGTTGGTGGGGTAATGGCCTACCAAGGCATCGACAGGTACCAGGCGTGAGAGCGCGATCTGGCACATCGGGACTGAGACACTGCCCGGACATCTACGGATGGCTGCAGCAACGAATATTCCGCAATGGGCGCAAGCCTGACGGAGCGACGCCGCGTGTAGGATGAAGCACTTCGGTGTGTAAACTACTGTCAGGGGTTAGGAAGAAAGTGACCAACCCCAAAGGAAGCCTCGGCTAACTCCGTGCCAGCAGCCGCGGTAATACGGAGGAGGCAAGCGTTGTTCGGAATTACTGGGCTTAAAGCGTGCGTAGGCGGGATGGCAGGTGTCGTGTGAAAGCCCTCGGCTCAACCGAGGAATTGTTCGGCAAACCGTCATTCTTGAGGCCAGCAGGGGGACCTGGAACTTTGGGTGGAGCGGTGAAATGCGTAGATATCCAAGGGAACGCCGGTGGCGAAAGCGGGGTCCTGGGCTGGTTCTGACGCTGAGGCACGAAAGCGTGGGTAGCAAACAGGATTAGATACCCTGGTAGTCCACGCCGTAAACGATGCGCACTAGGTATCAGCGCCTCTGACGGGGTTGGTGCCGTAGAGAAATCATTAAGTGCGCCGCCTGGGGAGTACGGCCGCAAGGCTAAAACTCAAAGGAATTGACGGGGGCTCACACAAGCGGTGGAGCATGTGGATTAATTCGAAGCAACGCGAAGAACCTTACCTGGGTTTGACATGCTAGGATGCACCCGTGAAAGCGGGCTATGCTGCTCTTTGAGTGAAACTAGCACAGGTGCTGCACGGCTGTCGTCAGCTCGTGCTGTGAAGTGTCGGGTTAAGTCCCTAAACGAGCGAAACCCCTATCGTTAGTTACCAGCGGGTCATGCCGGGGACTCTAGCGAGACTGCCGGCGTTAAGCCGGAGGAAGGTGGGGACGACGTCAAGTCATCATGGCCTTTATGCCCAGGGTGTCACACGTGCTACAATGGCGACTACAGAGCGACGCAATACCGTGAGGTGGAGCAAATCGCAGAAAAGTCGCCCCAGTTCGGATTGGAGTCTGCAATTCGACTCCATGAAGTTGGAATCGCTAGTAATCGCGTATCAGCCACGACGCGGTGAATATGTTCCTGAGCCTTGTACACACCGCCCGTCAAGTCATGGAAGCTGGGAGTACCCGAAGTCCGCTTAGCTAACCCTCGGGAGGCGGCGGCCGACGGTAAGCCTGGTGACTGGGACTAAGTCGTAACAAGGTAGCCGTAGGAGAACCTGCGGCTGGATCACCTCCTTTCTAGAGGATTATCTAGACCACTCAGCCCTTTCGGCTGGTGGAAGATGTCAGCACATACTCAAGCCCGCTCGTCGGGCTGGAGGCCGGGTGACCGGCCTCCCAATGGTTTGCACTGTTTCTTGATATACAAAGGCCCCGCCGATCAGGTGATCGGCGGGGCCTTTTTTTCATTGAGAGGCACGCCTCTGGGTGCGTATCGCAGGGCGTCGCCGAACGTGAGCCCCGCAGGTCGCGTCGATGTCCCGACCTGCGTCTGCCAAACGGCGAGCCACGGGATGCGTCTCACGCAGTGGCCTGGCCGTTTGGCAGGCCCGACGAAACCACTCGGCCGCCTCATCCACGACCTCCATATTCCCCCATCATCCACCACGGGGGAAGAAATGTCAGGAAGATTTTCTAGATCCATTAGAATCGTTCTCGACACCTTTTCTCTCGCCAGCTAAAGACTGGCCATCGAGGTACAGCGATATGCATATGTTCGTGATCGGGATAGCAGTGGCGCTTGCGTCTTGTGCGGTCCAAGCGCCGGAAGAGAATGCGTCGAAACCTGATCTGGATCTGGCGGAGATGGCGGCTACTGCGAGGCGAGAAGCAGATGTTCCGGCGCTTGGACTCTGCGTTCTGCGCCGCGGCGCAAAACCCGCCGTCGCTGTGTCTGGTGTACGTATGGCCGTAAGCGAGACCAAAGTAACTCCAGCCGACGCGTGGCACTGGGGGTCGATCAGCAAATCATTCACTGCAACCCTCGTTGCGCGTCTGGTGGAAAAGGGCGTCGTGTCATGGGAGGACACCATTGGCGCACGGCTCGGTGATGTCGTTCCGGACATGCGCGGCGATTATCGCGATGTCACTTTCGTGCATCTTCTTTCGCACCGATCAGGGATCCCCGCTAACATTCCGATCGAACGCTTCGCCGAGTTTCAAGCACCCCCCGCGAATCCGATTACAGATCGACTGGCTTGGGTCAAGATCGCCCTGGCACAGAAACCCAAAGGTCCAAAGCAAGAGACCTATGAGTATTCCAATAGTGGTTACATAGTGGCCGGGGCGATGC
Source organism: Planctomycetota bacterium (assembly GCA_022573485.1). GTDB lineage: Bacteria > Planctomycetota > Phycisphaerae > UBA1845 > CAIVHJ01 > JACZTW01. The sequence continues at coordinate 938 of JACZTW010000038.1, read as the reverse complement.
TCGAGGCCGCGACCGACCGATCCTGGGAGGATCTGATGAAGAAGGAGGTGTTCGCGCCGCTGGGTCTCGCAAGCGCCGGATTCGGTCCGCCGCGTGGCAGCACGCACGATGCACAACCGCGTGGCCACCGAAACATTAAGGGTATCGATCTCCCGGTTCCAGCTACCGCAGACAATCCGCCCGCGCTCGGTCCGGCCGGACGAATTCACATGTCGTTGGCGGACATGGCTAGGTTTTTGAATGCGCACGCGACGCGACGCAGCGACTTCCTCTCCGAGGCAACGTACAAGCAGCTACACACCAAGCCATTCGGTGGTATTTATGCGCTCGGCTGGGTGGTGACCGCGCCGGAAGGGAGATGGCACAACGGCTCAAACACGATGTGGTATGCGGAGGTGGCATTCAACCTGACTACTGGCAACGTCGCGGCGGTCGTGGTGAATGATGGCGATATCGAGAACGTGCAACCCACAGTCCGGGCACTGTTGCAAGCGTTGATGAAGAAACAGCAGTAGTGGAGTACAGTTGACATGTGCTGTATCAATTGCCTCCCCACACTCAGGGCGCCGCTGCTTCGGGCTTCGCAGGTCGTAGCCGTATTTCAGGCACAGGCCAGGCTTCTTGTGCATGCGGCGATCGTCTACTGAACAGCGTTGCAGCCGCCAACAATCTGGAAGAAAACAGCGACGGCGGTAAGCGCCAGTTCACCCAGCGGACCCAAGCCAGACGGGAAAAGCATAACTAGTCCTCCTTCTGTTGCTGTAGCTTGCCCGCCGCAGTCCCGCACTGAGCAGCAGGCCGATGAATCGGCGCGCGATGGAGCATCTCATATTCGCTCGCCGCACTCCGAGCAGCGTGGCTTGGGCAGGGTGGCCTCGGTTGTTGCGACCTGGGGCACGCGAATTCGGGGCATCCTTCATCATTTGACGGGCGAGGCG